>JAFDJC010000203.1 GCA_019307665.1 Deltaproteobacteria bacterium
GTGCTTTGCACCCAGACAACAAGTTGTCTGGGCCACCCCCATTACAACCTATTGAAAATATATGAATTTCAAAGAACCGTAGTTGCCTTCTCTGTTTATATTTCCAAAAACTAAATGGCGGAAGTCATAAAGGCCTCATCTGTGAGCACATCTGCCTGCATCTTCAGTTCGAAATATTCGGTCTCACCTATCAATATTCCCTGTACCTGCCGCGCCATTCCCAGAAGTTTCAGGATTGAGTCGCTATCCCAGTACAATTCAGGCCATGAAGCTCTCTCCCAAATGTATCGCATAATTTACTCCTCATCTGTTTCTAATATACCATGACCCGATTAGCTGTTTTATATGGGTCATATTTTGACCCTATTATATGCCTTGCAGGAATTCATATCCATCATCTTCTAATCTTCGTTTTCCATAGCAGGCAAACAATGCCCTCTGGCTCAGAATTTTACTTGCTTAGAGTATGCCGTGATTTTCCAGATCATTTGCAACGTTTTTTAGCTGCAGGTAAAAACCGGATACTTGCTCTTTGATATCCGCAGGCGACTCTTTCTTGAGTGTCCATGCATGGTCAAAATCGTTCCGGTATTTCGTCAGTTCTACTGAAAACGGTCATAAGGTCTTTTCGTATTTCATATCCTTGATAGTGTTTAAGAGGACGTTAGATAAAGAAATTATTGACAACGCTCAGAAAACAAGTATATTATATAATATGTTTAATTAAAAGGAGGGACGCATATGGCTCAATTATCCATATATATTGATGAAAATACACTTAAAAAAATTGAAGTGGCTGCCGAACTTGAGAATATTTCAATTTCAAAATTTGTAACAAAAAAAATTAATAAAACAATAGAAGGCTCTTGGCCTGATAATTTTGACAGCTTATTTGGATCAATCCGTGATGAAACATTTAATATCATAGGACCAGTGAGTTATAAGAATGATGTGCCAAGAGAAAAGTTATGAGGTATTTTCTGGACACCAATATTTGTATATATTACCTCAAAGGTATATATCCGCGATTAAAAGAAAAATTATTAAGCTGCAAGCCTGATATGATTGTGATACCCGCAATGACAAAAGCCGAGTTATACTATGGCGCTGAAAAGAGCCGAAAAAGAAAAGAAAACCTGAAAAGAATAAATGAGTTCTTACTACCCTTTCAAATACAAGGTTTCAATGATGCTGAAACCTCAATATATGCAACTGTCAGAAAGAAACTAGAAAAAAATGGTAATCCAATCGGCCCGAATGATATAATTATAGCTTCAATCGTTCTTGCGAATAATGGAATATTGGTCACAAATAATACAAAAGAATTTAATTGTGTAAAGGGATTGAAAATTGAGAATTGGACGAAATAAGAAAATCTGTTAAGTCAAAATATTCGATTTTTAACAATAATTAAGTAAGGTGTCCCCGGAATTCGGTATTATTTTTTGTTCAGTCTTGCATATATTTTACGATTGCATTTATATAGATTTAGAAATTCTTCATATAGTTCATCATATATCTTTCTGTTATCAGGATTCGGTTTATAAGTGTTTTCTATTTGAATGTGTTCCGGTATATCATTGAATTTCATATAACCAAGAGACACGGCAGCCAGAAATGCAGCACCCCGCGCATTTGCCTGAATCGGATTTTTAACCTGTTTTATGGTTCGATCCAGAACATCTGCAAAAATCCGGCACCAGACATTGGAGTTGGCACCCCCACCTATCATATTAATGGAATCAAACGGCCTTTTTATGAACTTCTCCACATATCCCAGGAGCCATTTGGAATTGAACGCCACCCCTTCAAACACCGACCGGATGAGGTGTTCCCGTGTAGTGCTCAATGACTGATTAAAAAACATGGCGCGTACCGAATGGTCTTCAATGGGGGTCCGTTCCCCATAAAGCCAGGGAGTAAAAATTACTTTATCGCTTCCGGGTGGTGCATTTTCAGCGATCTTATCAAATATTTTATAGACATTGGCCTGGCCCTCTTCTATTAAAAGTTCATCTTTATGATACAAAATGTTGTCTTTAAGATAATTCAGACAGGCCCCTGCTGTCTCCTGTTCATTAGCAACAAAATACCTGTCAGGAATCGCCGAAGGGAGCGACGCCATGTTATGAAAAAGGTCGGTTTTTTTAAACGGTACATGGCATGTTATCCAGCAGGAAGTGCCTATATAAAGATGTCCTTCATAATCCCTTACAGCACCGGACCCAATCGCTGCGGACTGAATGTCAGGAGTCCCCATCACAACATCGACACCCCTGCTCAGGCCCAGTTCATCGGCAACCTTATCCTGAATGGGCCCTAAAATATCCACCGCCCTTTTAAGGTCCGGCAGCTTCTCCCTTTCAATGGATGATATCTTTAAGAGTTTATCATCATATGTGACATTTGATATATCCCGGTTGTCGGTTACCCAGTGCAATGTGATGGATTCAAATGAAGCGGCGAATCTGCCGGTAAGGCGAAGATTGATATAATCCTTTGGCTCAAGAAACTTGTAGGTATTTTGATAGATCTCGGGCAGCTGATTTTTGATATAAAGAATATGGCCAATGGGGTCCTTGCCTGAATGACTTGGTGCGCCGCCCGTCAACCGCAACCATCTGTACAACTTTCCGATACTGTAGCCTTCAATCTTAATAAGACCGTCTGCTATCTGATTAATATACTTGCTGCCACGGGAGTCCAGCCAGATAACGGCGTTCATTAAATGATTGCCGTCCCTGTCAACAGCAACCGTGCCTGACCATTGAGTTGTGCAGCAGACAGCAATTATATCATCCACCTGGACCAGTTTTTTGTCCAGCAACCGCCTGGTTGAGGTTACAATGGCGCGCCACCATACATCCGGGTCCTGCTCAGCCCCGCCATCCGGCAAAAGGATAATGTCGGTGTCTTCAAATTCATGATCAATTACGTCTCCATGGGTGGAAACAAGAGCAGACTTGGGCCCTGAAGTACCAAGATCTATTGCCAAAATATATTTGGTATCATTGGTTGACATATTATCTTCCCTGCATGCGCCTCATTGATTAATTTGAAAAAGATAAATGACCATCAATTCAAGAGATAAAAACATATATAAAGATTGTGGCTGTATGTCAATGTTAACTCTATACAGACTTCCCCAAAAACATGACCCCAAATGGAAAATAAATCATTTCGATATCAGCATATCAGATCGCAAAGATAATGGTTTTTGTCACATGATAAAATTTAGAATGGAATTATCAGGTTTTCTTGTGATCGGTGAAAGATAATTCTGGAAATAGCTTGTGAAGCCTTTATTTTTCTATTGACAGACAGTGCCGTCTACAATAAAGATCTATACTACAAGCGTTTGTGAACATTAATCAATCCAAAAGGAGGAAGGTTTATGACAAAAGCTGAACTCGTCGAAAAAATGGCTAAAGATGCAGGTATCTCCAAAGTCAAAGCTTCAACAGCACTGCAATCATTTTTAGAAGGTGTAACAAAAGCTCTCAAAAAAAAAGACGGTAAAGTAACGCTGGTAGGGTTTGGAACATTTTCAAAGGTTCGGCGTAAAGCCCGGAAGGGTCGTAATCCTCAAACTGGCGAAACTATCAAAATTAAAGCCAGTAATGCTGTAAAGTTCAAAGCCGGTAAAAAATTAAAAGAAGCAATCTAAATAATTTTTTTTGCTGAAGCGGTCTATTTCTCATGGAATAGGCCGCTTCATTTTGAAATGGTTGCGATAAATTGTCCTATTCGTAAATCGTGACCGGCCAAAAACCATACCTTTTGCATTCTACACTTCCCCTTTCGCTTATTGCGCTACCACAACATATAAAAGTGTGCCGAATAAGCATGAGGTGTATCGAAAAACTCAATTGACACATCAGCGCTTTTGATATATTCTCAGTTCTCGAAAAAGCAAGGTCTTATCCTTTTATCCTTGATCAACATGAAAAGGAGCATCGACGACATGTTTGACTATATCATCATCGGTGGTGGTTCAGCAGGTTGCGTTTTAGCCAATCGACTATCAGAAAATCCCGACCATTCTGTTTGCCTTCTGGAAGCAGGCCCATCGGATCAAACCTATTGGATCCGCAGCTGCAATCCCTTAAACATGCTCTATTTAATGAACAGTCGAAAATATAACTGGCTTTATAAAGCAGAACCGGAGCCTACCACAGGTAACAGGGCCTTTTTTTGGCCAAGGGGCAAAACCATAGGAGGCTCCAGCTCTATTAACGCTATGATCTACACCCGCGGCCACCCCTGGGACTACGATAATTGGGCTGAGTTGGGGAATTCAGGTTGGGATTATGACTCAGTTCTCCCATGGTTTAAAAAGTCGGAACTTCAACAACGCGGAGCTGATGATTACCATGGTATAAAAGGCACAATGAACGTTGTTGATACCAACTTTAATTTTCCGGCAAGTAAGGCATTTATTGAAGCAGCCCAGGAGGCAGGATTCACCCGCAATCGAGATTTGAATGGCAGCTCCCAAGAAGGTTTTGATTTTTTTCAGGTCAACCAGACACCAGATGGAAAACGTTGCCATGCAGGTGCTTCCCATCTAGATCCGGTTTTACACCGCCCCAACCTCAAGGTGATCACCCACGCCCATGTATCAAAAATACTATTTCAAAACAAAACAGCAATGGGTGTGGAATACTTTGATTTAAAAAACAGAAAAAGGCCTGTCACCCTAAATACAAAAAAGGAAATTCTTTTAAGTGGGGGCGTAGTAAATTCTCCACAAATTTTAAAACTTTCCGGTATCGGGCCATATGAAGAGCTTAGCGATTTAAAAATTCCAGTGATTCATGATTTGCCGGGAGTCGGTGAGAATCTGCAGGATCATCCCGATGTGATTTTGCGCTGTTTGGATAAAACAAAAACCTCATTTTCCACCACACCAGGACCTCACACATTTAAATTTTTGTCCCGTTACTTCAGTAAAAACCCGCCGTTTATTTATACACCCACCGAGGCAGGCGGTTTTGTTAAATCGGACCCTTCAGAACCCATACCCGACTTACAATTGCAATTTGCAGCCATCAGGATGCGGCCTCACGGGCAGGGCCTCTTTACCCCGGCAAAATTTGGATTTGTATTGCATGTATGCCACATGCGACCAAAAAGCCGCGGTAGAATAACACTTAAAACGTCCGATCCATTTGACCATCCTAAAATCGAAGCCAATTATTTTGATAATGAAACCGAATTGGATGCCTTAGTAAAAGGCGTTAAAATCGCACGTGACATTTTATCGCAGCCCGCTATGCAGGCATTTCACGGGGATGAAGAAGTACCTGGCCCCTCCGTAAAAACAGATACGGATATTCGCAAGTTTATTACACAAAAAATGGAAACCGTCTATCATACTGCAGGTTCCTGTAAAATGGGTAATGATCCTCAGGCGGTCGTCGATTCGGAATTGAGAGTACACGGCGTAGAAAACCTTCGCGTGATCGACTCTTCCATTATGCCCACAATCACAGGAAGTAATATCCACGGGCCCACTGTAATGATTGCAGAAAAGGGAGCACATATGGTGCTATCCAAGTAAACACAGGTGTTAGGTCTACATACCGAATAAGAATGTTGAGTTGAAAGAACAAAAGCTGATTTTACTTAGTAAAAGGTCTCCATACCCTTGGAAATAACTACCTCTAAATCAGCCGGTCGTGTGCCTTCTGAAAACCGAAACCGTATCAATCTATTTTGTCCCGTACATTACTGGACTTTCCCCAATTTTTTATCACACTTCAAATAAAAACAGCTGCCGCTTATTCGGGTGGCCCAGACAACTCGTTGTCTGGGTGCGCCAGCACAAGAAGCCTGCAATAATTGGAAATTAACGATTGAAGACAGACAAACTTGGAAAAATCAAAATGAGAAGGAAATATATCGTCAAAAACTTCTTTTGTTAATCCCTTCTCGCCCTTCGGGCACCGGCAACGAGTTGCCGGT
>JAFDJC010000034.1 GCA_019307665.1 Deltaproteobacteria bacterium
GAGATTAAACCATGTATCTGAAAAGACAGATTGCGAAATTTTTTACCCTGTCGTTTATGGCAGCCTGTCTTTTTTTCATAAGCTTGACACCCCCTGCCCATGCTGACGATTATTATGTCGATATAGAGTATGGCCTTGATGGTAACATAGGAACATCACCTGGGCCTGGGAATGCCTGGAAGACACTTCACCATGCCTTCACCTATGTGAACGGAGATGATACCGTCTATATGGAAGCAGGCATTTACGATTTTACCATTGAAGATAATAGCACTCTTATTGATATTAACGATAACAATGTCACAATTCAGGGAGACACAAATGGTGGCACAATTATTAAGGGTGATCCAGCACAAACGACTGGCTGGACCACAGGTATTCGGATTAACAATGCAGCAGGCGTTATAATACGAAATATTACAATTAGAGATTTTTACTCATACGGCATATATATTACTAACTCCAGTCCGGAAATAAGTGATAATATCTTCGTCAATAATGATGCAGCCGCTATTTACATATCTGGTGATTATGGAACCGCATCCCCATCTATTACGAACAACCTTATCTACGCAGAAGTATCGACAGCGATGAACATTGGGATCCTTATTTCCGCTAGTGGTACCGCACCTGATGGTATTGCATCTCCCGAAATTTATCACAATACAATTGACGGAGGATTACAGTCTGGAATCTATTTATCCAATAATGGTGGGGTGACTGTCTCACCTTATATAAAGTACAACAATATAACAGGCTTTTCAAATGGAATAGATAATTTTGCGTCTGATAGTCCTGTTATTGATTATAATTGTCTATTCAACAATACCGACTATAACAACATTACCGGAGGCAGTAATGATCTTCCGGGTGAGGACCCATTGTATGAAAATCCTGCTTCTCACTATTACAATCTCCAAAGCGTCTCCCCCTGCATAGACGCAATACTTTCCACTGAAGCAGACACAGACATTGATTATGACCTGAACGGAAATCCGAGGCCGAGTCCATCCGGCGGCGATTATGACATGGGATGCTATGAATTCCAGCAGACAGAGCCGCCTGCAAACAACCCGCCTGATGCACCTGAGACGGGAAACCCTTCTGACGGTGATATATTTGACGAAGGAACAACGAGCGTTACACTTCAGTCAAGCCCATTCTCAGACCCTGACGGCAGTGATGATAGTCATTCTTCAACAGAATGGCGTGTAAAGCGTGAAGATCGTGGCGTATATAACTGCGAAGACTATGATACATCATTCAATCAAACCTATACAAGCGAAGTAGGCCCCCTAACATCTCATACCGTTTCCGGCCTTGTTTCGGGCATGCAGTATGTCTGGCAGGTCAGATATCAGGATTCAAATGAAGAATGGTCACCATGGTCTGACGAATACAGATTCATTGTCGGCACATCTGCTGAGGACAGTAGTGTACAAATTCAAGGCAGTACAGATATCGCAAGCTACAGAATGGTCTCTTTTCCCCTCTGGCCTGATGATGCTCTCTGCACGACATTTTTTAATGATGAGATCGACGGAACATACGATACCACACAGTTAAGGCTGGGCACATACACGGTTCAAACCGGAGGCTATATTGAATGCAATGACGGCATGCCGATCATACCGGGCAGGTCATACTGGTTCCTCTCAAGAAACAACCTGGATGTTGATGTCAGCGGCATTCAGGTTGCAACAGACCTGGATGTTGAAATCGCGCTTCAGTACAACACGACTTCCGGAAATGGATGGAATATGATCGCCTGCCCAAATGCTGTTGATTATGACTGGTCTTCTGTACAGGTGCTCGTTCCTGACGGCAGCGGTGGAACAACATTCGGCCCAACTGATATTTCAGACTTTCCTGAAGACAACAGTTACATAGACATTCAACTGTGGCGCTGGGAAAATGGTGCCTATCAGGACGACACACAAACCATGACACATCATGAAGGATACTGGGTGAATGCGAGGACTGAAAATATCTATCTGAGATTCAGGGCTGATATGGCGATCGCAGATTCAGGACAAAACCGAACAGTGTTTGCAAAAGCTTTATACCGGGCAAAAAACCGGATAAAAAACCAGGCAAAAAAATGGTTTGCAGCAATAACAGATATAAGACAAGCTGTTGCGTCCGGCGAGACGCCTCCCCTGCCTCCTGGAGTGCATGATGAGCCCGAAACCGAAAAGAGTGGCTGCTTTATTAATGTGGCGGCTAAGCCTTAAGAAACTTACCAACATTTTCAAGCATCCCTTCTGCACCCTCCACAGAAGTCGCCTGAATAGCTTTAGCTCCCGCGGAGCTTCATGGTAACTGTCTCAGGTTATTTAAGGATTACGATCTAACAACTCAGCACAAAAAAAATTCGCGTCCCTTTATTCTTGACACTTTTGTCGGATTTATTCATAATTATAATGTTTTGCATGTGGCTAAAAAAAATATTCTTGCGTAATAAAGAAAATGACAGATATAAATAAAATAATTCAAAGACTTAAGCAAAATGAAGAGATATCTAAAAAATTTAATGAAGTAGAAACTAAGATACTCTCCATACTAGGATTCAAAGATCTTTTTGAGGTTCTTCTTTCTGAAATCAAAAAAAAATTTACGGTCCCTTATGTATGGATCTCCATGGTTGAAAAAAACGAAGTGTCAAGCCTTATCGATTCGCTTGAGGATTCAGAGCTGCTGAAAGAGCATATTAACATTATCGATCAAGAGACTTTTCTTGAGCTTGTGGGAAATAGCACTGAGCCCGTACTTGCCAATGAAAACCTCAAGCCCTATTTTAAACTTCTTCCAAAAAACAGAAAATACTTTATCAGATCGCTTGCCGTAGCCCCCATATCACTTGACGGTAAAATTATTGGGAGCCTAAATCAAGCCGACTCGTCGAGCACGCGTTTCCAACCGGGAATCGACGCATCCCTCTTGGAACAGTTAGCGATCAAAGTCTCACTCTGTCTGTCAAATGTAACAGCACATGAAAAACTAAAATTTTATGCCTATCATGATTCTCTTACAGGGCTTCTTAACAGAAGAGTCATGGAAACGATACTGGAAAGGGAATTCCAAAGAGCCAGGCGTTATCTGACATCGCTTTCCCTTGCCTTTATTGACATCGACTTCTTTAAACATGTCAATGACACATATGGTCACAGCAGAGGAGATGACCTTCTCATATATGTTGCCGACACATTTAAAAAAATGACGAGGGAATCGGATATTGTTACGAGATTTGCAGGGGACAAATTCGTAATTCTTTTGCCTGCAATCAAATCAGAAAGCGCCATGGAGTTAATAGGTCGTATTAAAGCACACCTGAAAAGCAATCCTTTTTACGTCAATGAAACCGCCTTTCCCATCTCTTTAAGCTGTGGGATCGCTTCAATACCGGATGTAAATATAGATAATCCGTCCAAGCTTCTGTCAAGGGCGGATAATAAAATGATGAAGGAAAAAAAGACTAAAGAAAAACTTTTAACTGGTGAGCTCAACAAAACCGGTTTGAATCAGAACGTAATCACCTTCCAAACTGCAGTTCATGAAGAAGACAGCAACAAATAGAGCTTAGCTGACTAAAATTTTTACCTACTCTCCTTTTGCGACCAACTCAATCATTGACATTGACGCTGCATCCCCGGGGCGCCTGCCTATTTTAACAACTCGTGTATATCCGCCGGACATCTCCCCGAAACGATCCCCTGCTTCTTCAAAAAGCTTGTGGACAACATTTTTTTCTCTAACAATTGCAAGAGCCTGACGCCTTGCATGCAGATCACCTCGTTTTGCAAGTGTTATGATATGATCGGCCCATCGCCTTAGTTCTTTTGCTTTTGTGTCGGTTGTACGGATGCGTTCGCATTTAAACAAAGATGTCACCATATTTCTGAACATTGCCTTACGATGACTTGGCGTCCTGTTCAGTTTTAAACCGCTTTTACGATGTCTCATTTTTCAGCTATTCTCCTTCTTCAATATCTTCTTCTTCGGGCACCACGAACCCTTCAAGCTTCATCCCAAAGGAAAGACCCATCTCACCCAAAACCTCTTTAATTTCATTCAAAGATTTCCTTCCAAAATTTTTAGTTTTGAGCATTTCTCCTTCAGTTTTCTGCACAAGCTGGTATAATTTAATTATTTCAGCATTTTTAAGGCAGTTGGAACTCCTGACAGACAACTCCAGTTCTTCCACATTCCTGTAAAGATTCTCATTGAATTCTTTTTGCTGCAGGTCCTCTCCAACTTTTTGTGGCTCCGGTTCTAGGTCTTCATCAAAATTTATGAAGATGCTCATTTGCTCTTTCAATATTTTTGCAGCATAAGAAATCGTATCCTCCGGAAGAATGCTGCCATCGGTCCAGACTTCCATCGTCAGCTTATCAAAGTCTGTCCGTTGCCCTACACGTGCATTTCCTACTAAATATTTTACCTGTTTTATGGGTGAAAAAGACGCATCAATAGGCAATGTTCCGATCGGTGCATCTTCATCTTTATTTGCCTCTGCCAGGGCGTATCCTTTTCCGACCTTAACAGTCATAGTCATCTTTAGGCTCGCACCTTTGGAAAGAGTAGCAATATGATGCTCAGGGTTCAGCACCTCGGTCTTCCCGTCTGGACTGACAATATCTGCTGCTGTAACTTTCTTCTCACCACTGACATCAATTGTAATAGTTTTAGGATCAGGATCATCAATTTTCAAACGTACTTCTTTCAAATTCAGTATAATCTCCGACACATCCTCCAAAACTCCATCAACCACAGAGTATTCATGCATTACTGAGTCGAATTTTACCGAAACAATGGCTGCTCCATACAGGGATGAAAGAATAATTCTCCTCAGTGCATTTCCTATCGTAATACCGAAACCTCTTTCAAGCGGTTCACAAACAAACTTTCCATAGTTCAATTCTTCACTTGCGATTTTGAGAACCTTTTCCGGTGCAATCAGCTCTCGCCAATTCATATACATGAGCTCATTTGATGACATATTTTATCTCCAGAGTTTGTTAAAGAGAAATTTCCTAATAAAAAGTCGCCCACTATTTTGAATAGAGTTCAACAATGAGCTGTTCCTGTATCGGCATGGAAATATCCTCCCTCACGGGCAGGCTTTTTATAGTACCCTTGTAATTTTCTTTTTCAAGCTCAAGCCACTGTGGAATGCCACGCCTAATAACCGCTGCAAGGGAATCCTCAATACATTTTATGTTTCTGCTTTTTTCGCGTATTTCGACAACATCTCCAGGCTTTATTAAGTAAGACGGTATATTTACCTTCTTGCCGTTAACTAGAAAATGGTTATGCCGGACAAAATGGCGGCCCTGGGTTCTTGAGTTTACAAATCCAAGCCGGTATACAACATTGTCTATCCTGCTTTCAAGTAGTAAAAGGAGGTTTGTTCCTGTTATCCCTTTACGACGATCTGCTTTTTGAAAAACAAGACGGAACTGTTTTTCAGGCAATCCATATATTCTCTTTACCTTCTGTTTTTCACGAAGCTGAACACCGTAGTCGGAAAATTTTCCTCTCCGTTGCCCATGCTGTCCGGGCGCATAGCTACGACGATCAAATGCGCACTTATCTGAATAACAGCGGTCCCCTTTTAAAAATAACTTTAAGTTTTCGCGTCTGCATAATCGGCAAACCGAGCCTCTGTAACGTGCCAAATTTTCCTCCCAAATAAAAAATTCGAATGCTTTTTTTTATTGCCGCTAAACCCTGCGTCTCTTAGGCGGTCTGCAGCCGTTATGCGGTACAGGTGTAACATCCTTTATAATAAGAACGTTAAAACCTGCCGCTTGCAAAGCCCTTAAAGCTGATTCGCGACCTGCTCCAGGCCCTTTTACAAAGACCTCAACAGTTTTCATTCCATGCCCCATAGCCTTTTTTGCAGCATCTTCTGCAGCAAGCTGAGCAGCAAATGGAGTACTTTTTCTTGAGCCTTTGAACCCCTGAACTCCCGAACTTGACCAGGCAACTACATTCCCGACCGGATCGGTAATTGTAATAATTGTATTGTTGAATGTCGACTGAATATGTACAACACCGCTTGAAATATTTTTCTTAATCTTTTTCTTAGTATGGGTTCTTTTTGCCATCTGCTAAGCCTCTGCTTTCTCTTATTTACTTCTTTGTTACTCCGCCTTTCTTTTTCACTGCAGTCCTTCTAGGTCCCTTACGTGTACGTGCATTGGTGCTTGTCCGCTGCCCACGTACAGGAAGTGATTTTCGATGACGGAGACCTCTATAGCATCCCAAATCCATCAGTCTTTTAATATTCATGGAGACTTCAGAACGGAGTTCGCCTTCCACTTTATGTTCTTCTGTAATGATTTTGCGAATTTTGATCTCATCTGATTCAGAAAGCTCATCGGTTTTAGTATTCGGATCAACTCCAGCCTTTTTCAGTATCTTGTTTGAAGCACTGCGGCCAATACCCAAAATATATGTCAATCCTATCTCAACCCGCTTTCGTTTTGGTAAATCTACACCTTCGATTCTTGCCAAAACCTTACCCTCCTATCCCTGCCTCTGTTTATGACGCTTGTTTTCGCAAACAACTCTAACCACTCCCTTTCTGCGTACCACCTTGCAGTTTTTACACATTTTTCTTACTGAAGCTCTTACTTTCATCTGTTTTACCCTTCTGATTTAATATAAATCATAATCACTTTGCGCGATACGTAATTCTGCCCCGAGTCAGATCATAAGGGGAAAGTTCAACAGTGACAGTGTCCCCCGGCAAAATTTTTATAAAATGCATGCGCATTTTGCCTGATATGTGAGCAAGAACCTGATGCTTATTCTCAAGCTCAACTTTAAACATTGCATTAGGCAATGTTTCAAGAACCGTGCCTTCAACTTTTATGGGTTCTTCTTTTGCCATTACCTATCATACCCCCACTCTAAAATAGTTATCTTCCGCTACGTGACTTGATTCCGCCTTTTTTTAAGAAACCTTCATAGTTGCGATTGAGCATATGTGACTCCATCTGCGCTACCGTGTCAATAGAAACACCCACAACGATAAGCAGTGCCGTACCACCGAAATAAAACGGCACATTAAACTTTGTAATCAGTAATGACGGCAGAACACAAACTGTAGACACGTATATAGCACCACCCACTGTAATTCGTGTTAAAATTTTATCAATATAGTCAGCGGTCCTTTTTCCGGGACGAATTCCTGGAATATAACCACCAAATTTCTTCATGTTTTCGGCAACATCATCAGGCTTAAATGTTACAGCAGTATAAAAAAAGCAAAAGAAAAATATAAAGGACACATACATAATTTCATAAACCAGATTCCCCGGTGTTATTGACGATGCAAAGTCCTTGATAAAAGGAATGTCAATAAAATTTGCCGCTGTCGCCGGAAACATCATAATTGATGATGCGAAAATCGGAGGTATGACACCGGCTGTATTGATCTTCAATGGAAGGTGCGTGCTCTGACCTCCATACATTTTTCGCCCGACAACCCGCTTGGCATACTGGACCGGTATTCTGCGCTGACCCTGTTCAACAAAAATGATAATTCCAACAACAAGCACCATAAGGATCAAAAGGATCACAACACCGAAAATTGGCATCTCACCAGTGGAAACCAGCCTGAAAGTATTCACAACAGCATTCGGCAGCCTGGCCACAATACCGGCAAAAATAATGAGCGAAATACCGTTTCCAATTCCGTGTTCTGTAATTTGTTCGCCCAGCCACATGATAAAGGCTGTACCCGCAGTGAGCGTGAGAACCGTCATTAATCTAAAGCTCCAGCCGGGATCGATAACGGCACCCATTTTTTCCAGGCCGACACTAATACCGAATCCTTGGATAATACTCAATATAACCGTGCCATAACGTGTATACTGTGTTATTTTTTTCCTGCCCTGTTCCCCTTCCTTTGACAACCGTTCAAGATGGGGGATGACAACCGTCATCAGCTGCAGAATGATTGAAGCGCTAATATACGGCATGATCCCAAGTGCAAATACCGAAAGTCTTTCAAGTGCGCCCCCTGAAAACATATTAAACATTCCGAGGATGCCGCTTCCGTGTGCGGCAAAGATTTCTTTCATAGCAGCCGAATCGATCCCTGGTGTAGGAACATGAACACCGATTCTATAAACTGCAAGAAGAGCAAATGTATATATTATCTTCTTTTTCAGCTCAGGTATTTTGAAAACATTTTGAAAACCGCCGCCAATCATAATTAAACGACCTCTACTTTCCCACCTGCTGCTTCCACTTTCGTTAAAGCAGCTTTGCTTGCCTTATTAACCTTAACAACAAACGGCTTATCAATCTCACCCTGGCCAAGAAGCTTGACACCTGTATATTGTCCCTTGATAAGGCCTTCTTTAATCAAGGCGGCTTCATCTATCGGATTCCCTGGTTCAAATCTTGACAAATCTCTGATATTAATCAGGGCATATTCCTTTTTAAAAATATTTGTAAATCCGCGCTTGGGAAGGCGCCTGTGAATCGGCATCTGTCCACCTTCAAACCCAGGCCTGACACCGCCTCCGGAGCGACTGTTATGTCCCTTTGTTCCTCTACCGGCAGTCGTACCGTTTCCAGAACCCGGACCACGGCCCTTTCGTTTGCCTACTTTTCTTGAACCTGCTACAGGCGTTAAATTATTAAGCTTCATCTTATTTCTCCTCCACCCTTACAAGATGAGATACAGCATTAACCATGCCGCGGCTAGATGGAGTATCCTGAAGTTCTATTGTTGTATTTATTTTTCTAAGTCCCATACCGCGCAATATCCTGCGGTGTTTTTCAGGCCTTCCGTTCATACTTTTTACAAGTGTAACTTTAATCATCTGCGACATTTGCTTAAGCTTCCTTTATAACTCCTGAACGTTTAATCCCCGTCTCGATGCCACATCCTGACTGGTTTGAAGCTGTGACAAACCTGTAATTGTTGCCTTTACAAGGTTGTGCGGATTATGCGAGCCAAGGCATTTTGTCAAAATATTCTGAACACCTACCGCCTCAAGCACAGCGCGAACCGCACCGCCTGCTATCAATCCGGTTCCAGGTGAAGCAGGCTTTAAAAGTACGCGCCCTGCACCATATCTTCCAATAACCTCATACGGAATCGTACCATCAACAAGTGAAACTTTTGCCATGTTTTTCCTGGCTTTTTCAACGCCTTTCCTTATCGCCTCGGGCACTTCACCAGCCTTTCCAAGGCCGAATCCAACGGATCCTTCGCCATCTCCTACAACAACGATAGCGCTAAAGTTGAACTTTCTTCCGCCCTTGACAACCTTTGCAACACGGTTTATATGAACAACCCTGTCGATTAACTGATTTTCATCTTTGTCATGTCTCAACAAAGGGATCCTCCTAAAAAAATCAAATGTTTAATTTAAAAAACAAGACCTGCCTTGCGCGCACCATCGGAAACTGCCTTTACACGCCCGTGGTATAGAAATCCGTTCCTGTCAAATACAACTTTTTTAATCCCTTTTTCTATTGCGCGTTCACCAATAAGTCTCCCAACCAAATCAGATGCCTCAACCTTATTCTTAATATCTTTTTGATCTCTGGCTGTTTTTTCACAGGTCGATGCGGCTGCAAGTGTCTTTCCGGCAACATCATCAATAATCTGAGCATAAACATGTTTAAGGCTTCGAAAAACACATAACCTCGGTCGTTCCTGACTTCCGATTATCTTTTTCCTAATGCCTTGTTTCTTTTTAAAACGCGTCATTCTTTTTTTTTCTGCTGACAACCCCATCGGTCAAAATCCTTTGCTCACGAATGATACTATTTGGTTCCGGTCTTTCCAGCTTTTCGCTGGATACGCTCCTCAACATATTTAATACCTTTGCCTTTATATGGCTCAGGTGGTCTTAATTTTCTTATTGATGCCGCGGTCCTTCCCAGAAGTTCCTTATCAATTCCGGCAAGTTTTATGATTGATTTATCGATTGCAGCTGAAATACCATTGGGCAATTCAAAATTAACAGGCTCTGAATATCCAATATTGAAAACAATCGACTTCCCCTTTGCTTCAGCGCGGTATCCGATGCCATTTATTTCGAGGCTGCGCTCAAAGCCCTTGCTGACACCTATCATCATATTGTTTACAAGGGAACGGGTTAATCCCTGCAAGGCACGGTTATTACGGTTCTCTGTTTCCATTGTAACCGTTATTACTTTATCTTTTATATCCAGGTCTATTGCGGGATGTACCGTTCGTGTCAGTTTGCCTTTCTCACCTTCGACCGTAATAATCCTGTCTTTATAAGTCACTTTTGCCTTGTCCGGAATCCCAACCGGCTGCTTGCCTACTCGAGACATCGCTTACTCCTCTTTAAATAACTTTCAAAGGAAATCTTACCATACACGGCAAAGAATCTCCCCTCCAACATTCGCTTTTTTTGCCTGTTTATCCGTTATAATCCCTTTGGATGTTGATAAAATAGCAATCCCCATTCCGTTCAGCACAGGTTCGATATTCTTATTTTTTGAATAAATCCTAATGCTTGGCTTGCTTGTACGCTCTATACCGTAAATAGCAGACATGTCATCACTGGTGTATTTAAGATAAATCCGCAAAATACCCTGTTTATTATCTTTAATAAATTTATAGCTCTCGACATACCCCTGTTCTTTCAGCACCCGTGCAATTTCAACCTTTAGCTTTGATCCGGGTATATCGACTCTTTTAAACTTTGCCTTTCCGGCATTGCGAATTCTCGTCAACATATCCGCAATCGGGTCACTCATTGACATTGTATTCTCCGTTACCTGTTCTTGCTGAATTCATTTTTAATCCAATTTAATCTAATAGACCAAAACGCCTGTTTCGGAATAGTTACCAGCTTGATTTAGTAACACCAGGAAGTTTCCCACTGGATGCAAGGTTCCTGAAACAGATACGACAAATTCCGAACTTCCTCATAAAGGCGCGCGGCCTACCGCACATGGGGCATCTGTTATAAGCCCTGACTTTAAATTTCGGTTCTCTTTTTGCCTTTTCTCTTAACGCCGTTTTTGCCAAACTCTCCTCCTTATTATAGACTGATTTACAATATCATTTGCAAACAGCCATCATCAGCCTCAGTTTTTAAGTGGCATTCCAAGCAGTTTAATCAGCTTTCTTCCTTCCTCGTCTGTTTCCGCAGTTGTTACAATTGTAATATTAAGACCTTTTATTTTATTAATATTGTCATAATCGATTTCAGGAAAAATAAGCTGTTCCTTGATGCCGATTGTATAGTTGCCATGACCGTCCATCGCCTTGTTAGATAATCCCCTGAAGTCACGTACACGTGGCAAAGTGACATTAACCAGCTTGTTATAAAAATCATACATCCGATTCCTGCGCAACGTTACCATGCACCCAACCGGCATTCCTTCTCTCAATTTAAATGCGGCAATAGATTTCTTTGCCCTGCGGACAATCGGCTTCTGGCCTGAGATCACCTTCAATTCCTCAACTGCCGAATCAAGTATCTTAATATCATTAATTGCTTCCCCAAGGCCCATATTTAAAACAACCTTTTCAAGTTTTGGAACTTGCATTGTATTCTTGTATTTGAAGGTTTCCATCATAGCTGGAACGACTTCGTTTTTATAATAGTCTTTCAGGTGTGACATCACATCCTCCGGCTCGCAGCCATAAAAACAATATTTCCCTGGTTACTTAGTTATCTATAAACTCATTGCACTTTTTGCATACCCGCACTTTTTTTCCATCTTCAAGCCTCTGCATTTTGATTCGTACGGGTGCAACACACTTATTACACATCAGAATGGTATTGGACATGGGTATTGGTGCTTCCGTCTCTATAATACCACCCTGCCGGTTCTGGGAGTTCGGCTTTGAATGTTTTTTCATCATATTAATATTTTCAACCAGCAACCGCCCTTTTTTCCTGTCAATTTTCATTACCTTGCCGATTTTGCCTTTGTCCTTACCGGTTATTATCTTTACTTTATCATCTTTCTTTATATGGCATTTCTCTCTTAGCATACGCTGTTTCTCCACCGAACTGAAATTTTATAAAACCTCAGGGGCAAGCGAAATTATTTTCATATAATTTTTGGCTCTTAGCTCCCTAGCAACAGGACCAAGAATACGCGTTCCAACCGGTTCCATACTTGGACTAAGCAATACAGCTGAATTATCGTCAAATCGGATATAAGAACCATCCAACCGCCTTATCTCTTTCTTGGTGCGAACAACAACAGCCTTTAATATGTCACCTTTTTTTACTTTTGAGTGTGGTATCGCTTCCTTGACCGATACAACTATGACATCGCCCACACCGGCATATCTCCGTCTGGAACCGCCTAAAACCTTTATGCAATAAATTTCCTTTGCACCTGAGTTGTCTGCAACTTTTAGTCTGGTTTCTGCCTGAATCATCTCTTTTTGCCCCTGTTCTTATACAGCCCTTTCAATAACATTACTCACACGCCACTGTTTCATTTTGCTCAGCGGCCTCGATTCCGTAATAAGAACCTTGTCACCTGTATGGCAATCGTTTTTTTCGTCATGGGCTGCAAACTTATTATGGCGCTTTATGTACTTTTTATACAGACGGTGCTTTACAAGTCGCTCCACCCTTACAATTACGGTTTTATCCATCCGGTCACTTACAACGGTTCCAACAAACTGTCTTTTTTTTCTTAGCTTTTCCATAGCACCAACTATTCTTGATCGGTTTGCATTGATTGTTGTTCTTTAATAACGGTCTCTATCCTGGCTATATCTCGTCGTGTTTTCAAGAGCGTCCCGGTATTTTCAAGCTGCCCTGTTGCATTTTGAAAGCGCAGGTTAAAGTAACTCTCCTTAAGAGAATCTTTTTTCCTTTTCATCTCATCAGGGCTCATTTCTCTTATTTCACCGGCCTTCATTATAAACCGCTCCTCTCAACAAATTTTGTTTTTACCGAAAGTTTATGTGCTGCAAGCCTGAAAGCCTCCTTGGCGAGTTCTCTCGGCACACCTTCCATTTCATATAAAATTCTTCCAGGTTTAATAACTGCACACCAACCTTCAGTGGGACCTTTCCCCTTACCCATTCTGACCTCAGCAGGCTTCTTTGTAAACGGTTTGTCAGGAAATATTTTTATCCACATTTTCCCACCTCTTTTAACATGCCGGGTCATTGCAATACGGGCAGCTTCAATCTGCTTGGATGTAATCGCGCCGCATTCGACAGCCTGAAGCCCAAACTCGCCGAGACTTAAACTGCTTCCACGCGTGGCAGTGCCTTTCATTCTACCCCGCTGGCGTTTTCTGTACTTTACTTTCTTTGGACTGAGCATGCCCTTTATCTCCTATATATTATTCTGCAACTTTCTGCATCTTGTCTTCACTTAGTATTTCACCTTTAAAGATAAAAACCTTTACACCGATTATTCCGTATGTTGTTTTTGCCTCAACAAATCCATAATCAATATCAGCTCTCAAGGTATGCAAAGGAACTCGCCCTTCCCGGTACCATTCAGTTCTGGCCATTTCAGCGCCACCCAGCCGGCCTGAACAAATTATTTTCACGCCCTGTGCGCCGAATCTCATTGCAGACGACACGCCCCTTTTCATTGCTCTTCTGAATGCCACCCTTCTAATAAGCTGGCTTGCAACATTTTCCGCGACCAGATGAGCGTCAAGTTCCGGCTTTCTTATCTCTTGGATATCGATCAACACTTCACGGTCTATTAATTTTGTCAGTTCGTTCTTAATCTGTTCAATTTCTGCGCCTTTTTTGCCTATCACAATTCCCGGCCTTGCGGTAAATATTCTGAGCCGAATTTTTTTGGCGGACCGTTCAATTTCTATTCTTGAGATGCCTGCGTGGCTAAGTTTCTTGTTAATAAACTTTCTTATTTTGTCATCTTCAATAATAAAATCAGTATAGTTTTTCCCGGCATACCACTTTGATTCCCATGTTTTGACAATTCCGAGCCGCATCCCTATGGGATTTACTTTCTGACCCAAAGCGCATCCTCCTTTTATACAGTATTTTCAGCTATTACAACCGTTATAGAGCTGGTTCTTTTCAATATTTTCGACCCGCGACCCCTTGCTCTGGCCCTGAATCGTTTTAATGTTGGTCCCTGGTCTACAAAAATATTACGAATAACAAGTGTATCGACATCTAAATTTTTACTCTCCTCAGCATTAGCGACAGCAGATCGCAGGACCTTTTCAACAAGTCCGGCTGCTTTTTGAGGCATAAATTTTAGTATATTCAAACCCGCTTCAACAGGTTTCCCTTTAACTGCACCTGCAATCTTTCGTACTTTCTGCGGGGAAATGCGTACGTATTTTACAACAGCTTTTGCCTCCATTTCTCAAATCCCTTTATTTTACTCTGGTTTTTTTCCCACCTGCGTGGCCGTAAAAAGTCCTTGTAGGTGAAAACTCACCCAGCTTGTGACCGACCATGTTTTCTGTTACAAATACAGGTACAAACTTTTTCCCATTATGAACAGCCAGTGTCAGGCCGACCATTTCAGGGATAATGGTAGATCGTCTTGACCAGGTTTTTATAACCTGATTGCTTCTTGTTTCTTGTGCAATCTGCACCTTTTGCAACAACTTGAAATCTACAAATGGACCCTTTTTCAACGACCGTGGCATGTTTACTCCTGAAATTATTAAAATAAACCCTTATTACTTAGTCCTTCTCTTAACGATATAGCGATCAGTAGTCTTATTTTTACGTGTTCTAAAACCTTTAGTTGGTTTACCCCATGGAGAACACGGCTGACGACCGCCTGACGATCTGCCTTCACCACCCCCCATTGGATGGTCAACCGGATTCATGGCAACACCTCGAACGCTCGGCCTTCTCCCTTTCCATCTGCTTCTGCCGGCTTTCCCCAGATCAATTTTCTCATGAACCACATTGCCGACTTGTCCAATTGTAGCCTTACACTTTAAAAGCACCTTGCGGACTTCTCCGGATGGCAGCTTAATGAATGCATAGGCTCTTTCTTTCGCAACCAGCTGGGCAAAACCACCCGCGCTTCTTACAATCTGACCACCCTTACCTAAACGTAATTCTATATTATGAATAACGGTACCGAGCGGTATGTTTCCAAGCGGTAATGCGTTTCCAGGTTTTATATCAGCATCCAGCCCGGAACTGACCTGATCTCCAATTTTCATGTTAACAGGTGCAAGGATATATCGCTTCTCACCATCCTTATAATGAAGCAACGCTATCCTGGCACTTCGATTCGGGTCATACTCTACAGAATGAACCTTGGCCGGTATGCCTTCTTTATCTCTCTTAAAATCGATTATTCTATATTGGCGTCTGCTTCCGCCACCTCTGTGCCTGCATGTAATACGACCATTTGCATTTCTGCCGCCTGTCTTTTTTATGATCTTGAGCAGACTTTTTTCAGGGTTCGTACTCGTAATCTCTTCAAAATCAGAATATTTTTGAAATCTTCGCCCCGGAGATGTCGGTTTTACTTTCTTAACTGCCATTATTTGCTCCTAAAATGCTGATTACACGCCTTCGAAAAATTCTATCCGTTCACCAGGCATCAGCTTTACAATCGCTTTCTTCCAATTCTTTCGTCTTCCGGTTATCCTGCCCCGTTGTTTCTTTTTCCCCTTAACTTGCATTGTTTTAACTGATGCGACCCGTACATTAAATATCGCTTCAACGTGCTTTTCGATTTCAAGACGGTTTGCTCTCCTGTCAACCTCAAATGTAACCTGGTTGAGCATTTCTTTCTGCAAAGTTGTCTTCTCAGTACTTATCGGCCTTTTGATAATATCGTATTGATTCAGGTTCATGAGAGCAATCTCCCTTCAATCGCTTTAATAGAGGACTCCATGATGACCAGATTCTGATATTTTAAAATATCATAAACATTCAGCCCTTCCTTTTTAAGAACTTTTATTCCGGGTAAATTTCTGGCTGAAAGTTCAAGTTTTTTATCCGCTTCATCTATAACGATTAACGCTTTAGTTACTTTTAACGCTTCAGCAACTTCTTTGAACTTTTTGGTTTTTATCCGGTCAAGTTCGATTCTATCAACGACAATCAATGTATTGTCTGACAGTTTACTGCTCAGCGCCATTTTAAGAGCCGTTTTTCGCTTCCTTTTCGACACTTTTAATGTATAGTTGTTTTCTCCAG
>JAFDJC010000421.1:0-2234 GCA_019307665.1 Deltaproteobacteria bacterium
CCTACAAGATTCTCTGCCTACGCTTAGCCCATCTTGTTCGCTGCCTTTTGAGCAGCTCCGCCATGGACCCAAGGCTCGATACGGGTGGGTGGCTAACCCTTACAGAAAATCATTACTGATTCCCTCCCGACAGGGACTTTCACCCTGAAAGATACGCCGAGCTTTGCTCGGCGCGATAACGCCTAAATAAGCCGCGCGCTCTTCAGCATCGGCTTGATTTTTTTATTAGCTTCTTTTTCAAAAAAGACTCAAGTTTTTGCATCTCAGCTGAAAAACCATTTTGAATATTACCTGGTATTTCTATTTTCAAAAGTAGCAAGCTACGTAAAGCTTCTAATCGGAGTCCTTTGCAACCTGTTTGTATTGACTCAAGTAAAAATGACTTCGCCCACTCATCGTGGATACCACTCAAGCATCGAGTTATTGTATATTTCAGAAAATCATTCTTCGGATGCCTTGCGTATAATTCCTGTAGTGGTGAAGATGAACATTTTATTTTGTTTGAATAGACGATATGCCCATAAGCATGAATTGCTTGAGCTAACGTATTTATATCTTTTGAGGATTTAATAAATTTATCAAGTGGCAAAATACCTACAGTTCCAAGCCGACAAATTGTCCTGGCCGCAATATCACGCGGAAGCGGATACGATACTTTATAGAAACCTGTTCCCGGTATTTTTGTTTCCTGGTTTTTACCAATTTTACCAAGTAGCCCGATTAGAGGTTCAATCGATAACTCTGCACACTTCGCCAATGTTTCACACAATGCGATCTTGGTGTATAATTTTTTCTCAATAGCCAATTGTTGGCATAGCCTGCCTACTACAGTAGGGCTTTGATATTTCCATAGATGAATAGCTGCGCAAGATCTTTCAACCGGTATTTTTGAGTAAAGAAGGAATAGAAGTTCTGGTTCATCAAATGACGCAAAGTGTGTAATATCCGCTTCATTTACTTCGCCACGTTCTCTTCGTTTTATTGCTGAACTATTCATACTCAGCTTGAACCTTTTGTTAACCCTTGTAGTACGCTGGCAATAAATGACTGCAATGTGATTGCTTCTGGAAAGTTGCCATTGACATCAAAATAAATGTCTAACCACAGGACACCTTTTTAGATTGGATTCAACCTTCATTAAAAACATTGAAGCCTCTCGGATTTTTAAGAGTTTTTTCTTTCCACTTTTCTAATTTTTCGCTTAAATTTTTGGCAATGACAGGATTTGTTTCCATCAGATTATAGGCCTCATTAGGGTCTATATTGGTATTGTACAGTAAAAAATATATATTCCCCAGGTGTGATTCCGCTTTAAATAATTTAAGTACAGAAGCTCTGTGCAATGGAAGCGGCCAAACATACCGGTCAATACTTTCCAGATATTTATAGCCACCCGACAAAACACCCTGTAATTCAGCATAATGATAGAAATAAATTGCATCGTGTTTTGTTTCAAAAGACTCACAACTTAGATTTTCCATAATATCTATACCATCAATAGTCCTGTCCTCAGGAAGTTCTACACCTGCCAGATTCAAGATTGTAGGAAATAGATCAAGGCTTTGGATAACCGCATGGTTTACTTGTCTTTTAGGAATCACACCAGTATTAGGGGACGTAGTTAACTATTTAACTTAAGTTTACCCTGCCAGCAAATATTTCCCATCCTTTGCCAGCTTCTCCCCTCGAATTGTTGATTTGCTGACAGCCGGAACTGAAATATTTAATCTGCGGGCAATAGATGACATGGTGATTCCCAGTTCTCTTACCGCCCAGTAGCATAAAAGGCTACGGGCTTCGACAATGTGGCAATACCTTCCTTGCGCCCAAACATCCTCTGGCTTCATACCTAATACCTCAGCCACTCGAGCTGCCGTTTTATCTAAGGTGAAGCCACGGGATTCAAGATCGTATTTTCTTTCCATTGCCTCGTTGGCGGAAGCAAGGACTTTTTCCACAAAATCCCCGTTACCTAAAATCCTTTCATCGCTTTAAGCGCCTTTACCGCAGTCCACCCTCCGGCGCTGCGAATAAGGCCTCCTCCTGTTAGGTCCGATCGTTTTCCATGGGTAATGCCCTTTTCAACAAACGCTCTGTATGCACGTCTGGCAGGACCAGCTTTCTCACCAAACATTCCCAGAACTTTGTCCGTATCCTGCCAGTCGTTTTTTCTTTTTCCCATTAAAATGCTGTGACCGCAGTACTGATATTGTTTCAGTTGCTTCATGTCCTGT
>JAFDJC010000421.1:2242-3204 GCA_019307665.1 Deltaproteobacteria bacterium
TTTCAGTTGCTTCATGTCCTGTACGAGTCCAGCTCGAAGTGGGTTCAGATGAATGTAACGCACCAGTTCCAGCAGGTAGCTGTCTTCCTGGCACAGAATAGACTTGTAGCGGTTCTGGAAGAGGTGGCCGTTTCTGCGGTGTTTGCGGTTATACCAAAGGGCATAACCGGTCAAAAGCCGTCTCATGATCGTAGAGATGGAAACTGCGCCGGTCCTGAGCAGGAGGTGAAAATGATTGGGAATAAGTGCCCAGGCATAGCAACCTGTTTCGGTTTCTTTCAGGATACCTCCGAGTCGAGCTAAAAAATTGTACCTGTCAGCATCGTTCTCAAATATTTGCCTTTTTTCAATGCCCCTGGCAATGATGTGGTGGAGGGCTCCCGGAGCATCTATTCGTGATTTTCTTGGCATGCAAACCGAATAGCATACACAATCTGAATTATCAAGTTAAATAGTTAACAGCGTCCCTAAAGTTCTAAAGCCGAAAGGGGTTGGCTAATAACCACAAGATTTGCAGAACATCCACTTGAACAAGGTGTAGCTCTGAAGATTTTCTGGTTCTGGAATCCGAATGGACCAGGGGCCGTGTTTTAAGCATTGTACTTATAGTATGAATATCTCGTTTTAAACACATTCGTCTTGAACCTGATGGGTGACCAGTCTTCGCTTGCCGGCTACACCCGACAAACTGGTGCGGATCAGCATATGCTGATTGTGAACCGAAAAGAAAGAAATAACCGGTGCAAAGCAGGGATAAAGCGAGGCTGTGCTGTTATGGAGATAAGGTTCAAGCGAAAAAAAGCTTGATTTTCCCAAAGGAGAGGTGTTTTCCTCTTGACGCGCCCTATAATAGGTGCCCATTTATATAATGCTACTGATAAAGACTTACATCAAGTCCGAGGGAAGCTCTGCTTTTCGCATGTATGAAAAAGGAGTGGCGCTTATTTTACTGGGATTGTGCC
>JAFDJC010000204.1 GCA_019307665.1 Deltaproteobacteria bacterium
GGATATTCATATCGACCAAATCAATAGCTTAAAAGCGGCAGGGGGTCAACAGGTTGCGGGTTTTAGTTGGGATCTTACCTGTTTTAAATCTTACGGCAGGCGTTTCATACGAACTGAAAAAAAACCATCTGTTTGATGTAAGTGAGGAAATGTTTTAAGATATCCCTTATCATCAACAAGTGAGGCCGCTTTTTGGGCAAAATGAAGGAAGTTCCGATCAACGGCAAAATCTTTCCGGGTGCTTAAAAACGCATTAATCACCTGTTCATTTTCTTCGGGTTCAGTGCTGCATACGGTATAAACCAGTATGCCGCCGGGCTTGAGATTATCTGCGAGCCGGCATAAAAAGCATAGCTGCTTTTTTGCACAGCGGATGATATCGGTTTCTGATGTACGCCATTTAGTATCAGGGTTTCTTCTGATGACCCCCAATCCCGAACATGGTGCATCAAAGAGAATTTTGTCGAATTTAGCGGAGTGCTTTTTTTCAAGAGGCACTTTCAGATCATGCCTTAACGTTGAAACAATCGATATGCCCAGGCGTTTCATCTCCATGTCGAGTCGCGAAAGCTTTTTCGCGTTGTTGTCCATTGCCAAAATAGCGCCCTGGTTTTTCATGAGCTGTGCCAAATGGGCGGTTTTCCCGCCAAGTCCGGCGCATGCATCAAGAACTGTTTCTTTGGGTTGAGGATCTGCCAGAATAGAGGACAACTGTGCTGCTTCATCCTGGACCTGAAACCATCCTTTTTTAAAAGCATTAAACTCATGAATCGGTTTTTTAAGATTGTAAAGGCAAATACCTGATGGCGAGAAACAGGTTTTTTTGATTGTTGAAGCCTTCGACCTGACAGCTTCCATAAGCTTATCCCTTGCTGTAAGAAGGGTGTTGGTCCGTATGGTAACAGGAGGAATCACATTTAATGCATCGCAAAGCTCTATGGTTTCATCGATCTCAAACCGGTTTAACCATCTTTTAACCAGCCACTCAGGAAATGATTTTGATACTGAAAGTCCGTATGCGGGATTTGTGTCAATTGAAGGAAATACTACTTCTTGAAAATTTCTTGCAGCATTTCTGAGTAACCCGTTAACGTATCGAACTACCCAGAGGGGTGCTGTGGCTTTTGCCATTTCTACGGATGTGTTGACCGCAGCAGAAACGGGTATGCGCGACATGTCTGTTATCTGGAAGAGTCCGATTCTGAGTATGTTCAGTATTTCCGGGTCGATTTTATTAAGTGGTGTTTTTGAGAAATGCTTAATTACATAGTCGAGTTTTCCCTGCCGGCGAAGAACACCGAATACCAAGGCATTTGAGAGGGCTCTGTCTTTTCCGGATATTTCATTGTTCTTGTTAAGGATGTCATCGACAAGATTGTCGAGAGTTGATCGCCCTTTCCCAAGTCGGTTGAGAATCATAAGGGCTGTTTTGCGGGCATCTGAAGGCATATTTATTATAAAAACTCCAAATCCTAAATTCTAAATACTAAACAAATTCGTAACTGTTCACAGGGTGCAGGAAAAGATTAACCCGGGGTGGCCCAGACAACTTGTTGTCTGGGTGCGAAGCACAAGAAGTGGGTTTTGAAAAAGATGGTAATTTAGTACTTGTAAAAGTACGGTAAAAAGCTTCTTGTCCTTCGGACACCGGCAACGAGTTGCCGGTGTTACCCACTGCTTTGAATATTTGATTTTGGGTCATAGTTTAGAACATAGAGTTTAGTGTTTTATTTTAAGACAGTCCCGGGCGGTATTTTGCAGCCTTTTAAAAAATCACTTATTTGAAGTCGTTTGCCTGACGCACCCTGAATTTCAAGAACAGATATTGCTTCACTTCCTGTTGAAATTCGAAGTTCATCACTAAATCCTTTCAACACGGTTCCCGGAGCTACGGCCTCATTTTTTATGGCAGGTTTGACTTTAAAAAACTTAATGCGTTTGCCGTTATTAAAAGTATATGCGCCCGGCCAGGGAGTCATTCCCCGGATAAAGGCAGCAATTTTATCGGAAGACAGACTCCAGTCGATCAGGCCATCTTTTTTCTTTAAAAGCGGTGCATATGTCGCCTTTGAATGATCCTGGGGGATTCTTTTGACTGTGTTTTTTTGAAATTTGTCCAGCGTACTGACAAGGAGTTTCGCCCCTTTTTTAGACAGAATGTCATGAAGCGTCTCTGAAGTGTCATCAGGCGATATTGCTGTTGTTTGAGACATTAATATGTCCCCTGTATCGAGGCCTGAATCGAGCATCATGATGGTTACACCGGTTTCTTTTTCATTATTTATCAGCGCATGCTGAATCGGTGCCGGACCCCGATATTTAGGAAGAAGTGACGGGTGGATATTAATGGCACCAATACGAGGCAGCGATAGCAGTTTGTCGGAAAGAATTCCGCCAAATGCAACAACAACGAGAAAATCAGGCTCAAGATGTTTCAAGTGATTATAAAAATCATCTGTTTTTATAGATTTAGGCTGGATCACTTTATATCCAAGGTGAATTGCTTCCTGCTTTACCGGTGGTGAAACTATTTTTCTGCCGCGCCCTTTTGGGCGATCAGGCTGTGTAACAACAAGGCTTACGTTATATCCTTCTTCGTAAAGAGCGTTCAGCGCAGGAACGGCAAATTCGGGTGTGCCCATGAATACTATGTTAAATTTCTCATCCATTTTTTCAGTTGGTTTTTTTCAGCTGTTTTTTTACTTTTCTTTTGTACATTTCTCGTTTTAATGAACTGATGCGGTCGATAAATAGAATGCCGTTCAGATGGTCAATTTCGTGCTGAAGAATTACCGAAAGTATCCCATCGGTTTCTATATTAACCGGGTTGCCTTCAAGGTCAAGCCCTTTGGCAACAACGAATTCCGCCCTTTTAACATCAGCCCTGAAATCAGGCACACTCAGACAGCCTTCATTTTCAGACAGATATTCACCATCCATTGAAACAATCACAGGGTTGATTAGGACACTATATGCTCTTTGTTCTTTGTCAGGTGCGGGGTCGTAAAGTATGACGCTTTTATCACTGCCTACCTGGATGGCGGCAAGTCCGACACCCGGCGCCTCGTACATGGTGTCGGCCATATCTTTAACAAGCTTGCGAATATTGTCGTCTATTTTTTCTACAGGTTTTGTCTTTTTCTTTAAAAATTTGTCAGGATATGTCAAAACTTCAAGCACTGTCATTGGATTGGTCCCTTTTACTATATTTAATCTGTCTAATATTTACTCCATAAACAAGGGCTGATATAAGTCCTGCAATGATCACCGGGAACATCTGAACTGCGTGGCTGGCCAGGGCAAAGCCTGCAGCATCTTTTTCCGATACGGCAAAAAGTGAGAGGGCAAATACCCCGCCGGCTTCCCATAGGCCCCAAAATCCCGGTACTGACGGGAGCGCAATAAAAAAACAGATAATAATCATGACTGCGGTTATTTCAAATAAAGATAAATGCATGCCAGGGCATCCAATGGACATAACATAGTATGAAAGGGCATTAATAACCCATATAATGAATGATAAAACCAAACATAGCATTATCTGTTTGAAGTTTTTAACCAGACCAAAACCTGCGGCAATATTGTTGACAATGTTGACAAGGCGGCCGCATATCATCGATTTTAATTTTTCTTTAAATCTTGGACCAGTAAAAAAAAACAGCTCAGGAACCAGCATAATGGTTTTATTAATCAGCCTTCTTGTGCGATCAATGGTTACTAAAATGATTCCCACTACAAGCAAAAAACAAATTTTAACCATATTGCTGAAAATTAACTCAAGCGTTTCTCGATTTAAACGGTATGCTCCAAAACTGATATCGATTCCTGAATCTATTTCAATTGATGAAAATACGATCGCAAAAAAAATAATCAGAAAAAAAAGATCGAAAACTCTTTCCGTTGCCACCGTAGCAAGGCCTGAGGTGAATGGAACATTGTCTTTTCTCTGTAAAATGGCAGGTCTTGCAAACTCTCCTGCTCTGGCCGGCAGGATACAGTTTAACATAAACCCTATCATCAATGGATGATATGCACGCTTGAAGCTGATATCTGATACCGCTTTAAGCATGATCTGCCATCTTAGCGCCCTTAAAAGAAATGCCACAAGAACAAGAAAAACAGATGGGATTACCCAGGCATAGTTAATAGATACAAGGTAATTTGCAAGATCGTTAAAGGGAACGTTTCTGAAAGCAAAATAAAGCGCTAATACGGAAAACAATCCTCCTATTATAAAGGAGATGGCCATTTTTTTATTCATTTAATAAATCCAGACCTTGTTAATTTAAATCGTTTGAGAACGGGCAACTCGTTGCCGGTGTCCGAAGGACAAGAAGTTCTTGCCGTACTATAGCAAATACTATATAGCGACTTATTGGAGCTTCTTGTGCTTTGCACCCAGACAACAAGTTGTCTGGGCCACCCCGGGTGATTCACAGCTCGTCAGCTATTAAGGATCTCCTAAAAAACATTTAGGTTTCGTATTTAGAATTTTCACGGCATTAATAATGTCTGCTTTAATCTGGTCTGACAACTCCTGAATCCCGGAGAATTTTTTTTCATCCCTTAACCGACTGATGAAATTCACTTTTATTTTTTTATTGTATATATTTGAATTAAAGTCGAGTATGTGTACTTCAACGGTAAATTCATGATCTCCAAAAGTTGGGCTGAAGCCGATATTGGCAACACCATTGTAAAGCGTTCCTTCTGTAATGACGGTTACAGCATAGACACCGTTTTTAGGACGAAGTTCATCCAAAAGATTGATATTTGCGGTTGGAAAGCCGAGAAGTTTGCCGCCTCTGTCTCGTCCTCTTAACACTGTACCCCTCACCTGGTAGTGACGCCCCAGCATCTCTTTGGCTTCTTCGACTTTGCCGTCAGTGATTAATCTGCGTATTCTTGTGCTGCTGATTCTTTTCGATTGGCCATCCATCTGCTTCCAGTCTTCAACAATCACTTCAAAGCCGGCTTTCTCACCATATTTTCTTAAAAAGTCGATGTCGCCTTCCCGGCCTTTCCCGAATGTATAGTCCTTACCGACAACGATCACTTTCATGCCGATTTGTCGGACAAGGATATTCTCGACAAAATCCTTAGCGGAGATTGATGCAAACTCTTTTGTAAATGGAATACAGATCAGTACATCAAGGTTGGTATCAGACAGAAGTTCTTTTTTTTGCTCGAACGGTGTAATATGATTAAGTGTTGTATCTTTTTTTAATACTTTCAAAGAATGCGGTTCAAAAGTAATGGCTATTGCAGTGCCGTTAATGGCAACAGCCTTTGCTTTTACTCTGTCAAGCAGCTTTTGATGCCCTTTGTGTACCCCATCAAAATTACCCGTGGTTATGACGGCATTTTTATAAGGCGATCTGATTTTATCAATGTTCTTAATAAGTTCCATAAAGTTAAGACATCGTTATTTCATTATACTTGACAGAAAACTCAAATCAATATACATAAAATATCTTTTGCTTTAATGCAAATAGTTTTTATGCAAAACACTTAACATGCCGAAGTGGCGGAATTGGTAGACGCGCCAGGTTCAGGGTCTGGTGGATGTATTTCTGTGGGAGTTCGAATCTCCCCTTCGGCACCACATAACAATATAAGCCTTTTTAAACCCCACTCCATAAGATAAATAGTGAAATTTTATTTGACAAACACTATATATTGTGGTGTCTTTGAATTATAGATATAAAAATTAATGTCAGAATGGAAAAATTATACAGAAGGGTGCAGTTAGGGTTCAGAATTGAACAAAATCATGGCATTTTTATCAATTGCTTTTAAAAACGGCGAACATAAACTTCTGTGGCATAAAAATTGCTGCTATCCATTCGAAATTAATAAAAAATATCTGTTTTCATTGTTTTTTTAGATTGAATAATAGTTTAATTTCCTTTATTATTGGTGTTGGGATAGTGGCATTTGTAATCCAAAAT
>JAFDJC010000205.1 GCA_019307665.1 Deltaproteobacteria bacterium
TTGAGCTGGATGATATCAATGATCTCCCCATCTCCTTTGATATTGCCTGGTATGAACAGAAAGCGGTCGCGGTTCTTCTGGCGCTGCTTCACCTGGGTGTCAAGGGAATCCGTCTCGGGCCGACCCTGCCGGCGTTTGTATCCCCAACTGTCCTCAATGTCCTGGTGGAAAATTTTGATATCAAACCGATCGATACAGTGGAGGCTGATATCGAGGCTATGATGGCCGGAAAATAGTACAATTATGTGAAATATTTTACAGCGTGTATAGGTGGTATATGGAAATTTTCCATCTACCACCTATGCCATATACCATCGATAGATAAATATAATTGTATGCAGGCAAAGCATACAAAACATACATAAAGAGAGTATCATGGACATCAAAATCAAGGGACGATTTATGGAAGCATGGAAAAAATACTTCCCCGGCAGCGAATTACCCATCGTCTGTTTTTACTCCAACAAGCTGAATAATGTGGAGTTTCCAAAGGCTCCCAAGCCTAATCGCAAAGGGTATACATGCATTTTCGCTCAAATAACTCCGGTAAGAAAAGGACGCTCCCGTGCCTTTAATAAGGAGAATCTGGGGTGTTTCGGGAGTTACCTTCCCTTTGGTTTTGACACCGAACTTACCGAGGAAGTTAAAAACTATGTTTGTAATGTGGAACGTGTTAAAAAGAGCTACAATCATCTTGAGAGCATGTATCAACACCGTCCGCCTAAACAGGCGCAGGCAAAATATTTGGTGTTTAAGCGTTGGGATACACTTGAAGAACAGGATGATCCACAGGTAATCTTCTTCTTCGGCAATCCGGACGTTATCTCCGGCCTTCATGGAATTGCAAATTTCGACACCATGACACCATACGACGTGATTGCACCGTTTGGTACTGCTTGTGATTCAATTGTTGGTTTCCCAATGTACGAACTTGCATCTGACCAGCCAAAGGCGGTCCTGGGTGCTTTAGATCCTTCAGTAAGAACCCGCTTTAAGCCGCACCTTCTCACTTTCTCCGCCCCCTGGCCTAAATTTTTGAGCATGCTGGAAAATATGGATAAAAGTTTCCTGGCTACAGATAGTTGGTCAAATCTGAAATCGCGATTTTCACGAGTCAAATAGTTTAGGAACATAAAGGAGATTGATCATATATGGATACAACTTTAATCGATACCAAAGAGGATCTTCCCATATGGCAGGGGCTGGACACTCCTCTCTACGTCACTGATATAATACAGGAAACCAATGATGTTTATACCTTCCGTTTTCAGGGGGATCCCTTGTGCCGCTTTGTCTACCGGCCGGGACAGTTCTGCACCCTTGCGCTTGACATAAACGGCAAGAAGGTGCGCCGTTCCTATACAATTTCCTCAACGCCCTCACGGCCTTTTGTGCTTGAGATCACTGTGAAGCGTGTGCCTGGGGGGTTGGTTTCAAACTGGTTGCCGGATAATCTGAAAATCGGTGACAAAGTGGAAATTGCCGGTCCGAAAGGAAAGTTCTGCTTTATACCGGGTAAAATTCCGCCAAAAATTCTTTTTATCGCGGCGGGAAGTGGAGTCACACCCCTAATGTCGATGGCTCAATGGTTGTGCGATGTGTCTGCAAATGTAGATATCCATTTTTTTAACTCTGCGCGCACTCCGGACGACATCATCTTTCGCAACGGGATTGAATTTCTTACTTCCCGGTATAAGATGTTCGAACCGGTTATCATCACCAGCACCAGGGGTTCCGGTATGGCTTGGACTGGTTTAACCGGACGTATTAGCCGGGAAATGCTTGAGATGGTTGCGCCTGACATCCATGAGCGTCATATCTACATGTGCGGCCCCCCTGGCTTTATGGAAGCCGTCAAGAAAATTCTGGCCGAACCGATTTTGGGACAGCCATTTAATCTATCCAACCTTCATACGGAAAGTTTTAGCGGCATACGGACCGCTACCGAAGAAAAATCTGCCCTGGTTGCAGGAACAGCCGATACGAGCCCCGCCCCGACGATGCAGGAAGAAAAAGAACCAACAGCCTCATTAACAGTGGAATTCGCCCGCTCGGGCAAGAAAGTCTCCACTGATGGAAAAACGCCTTTGCTGGATATTGCCGAAGAGCAGGATATCGACCTGGATTATGGCTGCCGATCGGGTAGCTGCGGACTCTGTAAAGCCCGTCTCCTTAAGGGGGATGTGGATATGGAAGATGAAGAGGGTCTTGAGCCGGAAGAAAAAGACGACGGCTATATCCTCACCTGTGTGGCAACGCCTCTCACAGACTGTACATTGGATGTTTAGGCATCTAATTATGACAGGATTAACAGGATAAACTGGACTCTTTATTTTCTCTTTCCCACGCACCAGCGTGGGGACACTGAGCCCGATAACCGGAGAACCTGCATGAAGAATTACAGAAACTGGTTTGAACTCCGGTTCAAAGGACTGGGAAGAAGGATATATAACAACCCCAAGAAGACTCTGCTGATAACGTTTATCATTTTTGCGGCGTTTGCTTCCCGCATCCCGGATATAACAGTTGATACCTCCACCGAAGGTTTTCTGCATGAAGATGATCCTGTCTTACTTGAGTATTACAACTTCAGAGACCAGTTTGGGCGGGATGAGATGATTGCGGTTGCAATCAAATCTGACAATATATTCACTCTTCCGTTTTTGGACAAATTGAAAATGCTTCACAATGACCTGGAGGAAAATGTTCCTTACGTTGCTGAAGTAACCAGCCTGATTAACGCGAGAAACACCAGGGGGGAAAAAGATGAACTGATTGTCGAGGACCTGCTGGAAGACTGGCCCAAGAACGGACAGGATCTGGAATCCATAAAAAAACGGGCACTGAGCAATGCCTTGTATGAAAACATCATTATCTCGAAAGACGGCAGCTTTACAACTGTCATAATTGAAACCAACAATTATTCTCATGAAGACAAAGAAATTGACGTGTTTGCCGGGTTTGATTCCGATCCTGCGGCAGACATGGCAGAATCAATGAAATCGACTGACAGGCAGTATCTTACAGACAGGGAAAATTCAGAAGCTGTAAACGCGGTACAAAATATTGTCAGGAAATACCAGGGCCGGGATTTCGAGGTTTATGTAGCAGGTTCGCCTGTTGTGACTGATTTTTTAAAACGGACCATGCTTAAAGACATGCGCAAATTCCTCGGACTTGCAATACTTACAATCGGCGTACTGCTCTTTATTTTGTTTAGACGGATTTCCGGGGTTCTGCCGCCACTTCTTATTGTAATGCTTGCTCTTCTCTCCACAGTGGGAACAATGGCCGCTGCAGGTGTGCCCCTGAAACTTCCCACCCAGATCCTCCCTTCATTTATACTGGCTGTCGGCGTGGGAGACGCAGTGCACCTGCTCTCCATCTTTTTTCAGGAATTCAGGAAAACTGGCGACAAAGGTTCTGCCATGGAGTACGCCCTCGGCCACTCGGGGCTCCCGATCCTCCTTACCAGCCTGACCACGGCAGGCGGTTTGCTCTCTTTTTCCACCGCGGATATCGCGCCCATTGCCGATCTTGGCATATTTGCTGCCGCCGGTGTCATGTTTGCCTTTCTCTATTCCATCACGCTTCTGCCTGCCCTGATCAGTATCATACCCCTTAAAATTCCGGAACAAGGCCGCCATTCCACACCGGCTTACAGCGACAGGATATTTGATTTTGCGGGAAAGATTTCCACAAGATATCCATACCGGGTTCTTGTTGTTTCCGGCATTGTCCTGATTGTGTCCGTGGCAGGTATCACCAAAATTCAATTCTCCCATGATATAGTCGGCTGGTTTCCTGAGAAAAGCGACGTGCGGATTGCAACGGAGACAATAGATCAAGAACTTCGCGGTTCGGTCAATCTTGAAATAGTCATTGATATTGGCAGGGAGAACGGCCTTTATGATCCGGAGCTTTTAAAAAGACTGGAAAAAAGCGCGGATTATATGGAGGCTCTAAAAGAAGGAGAAATATTCGCGGGAAAGGCCTGGTCTATCCCGGTGGTTATAAAGGAGGTCAACCAGGCCCTGCATGCAAATAAAAAAGGATTTTATTCAATCCCTGATAACAAGGATCTTATAGCCCAGGAATTTCTGCTTTTTGAAAACAGCGGTTCGGATGATCTGGAGGATTTTACTGACAGTATGTTTTCAAAAGCCAGGTTTACGGTAAAAGTCCCTTTCAGGGACGCAGTATTATACAGTAAATTTCTGGAAGCCGTAAAAAAACATTTCACACAGGAATATCCGGACTGTAAAATCTCTGTCACAGGGATGATAAGCATATTTTTTCAGACATTAGCCAATGTAATATCCAGCATGGCAAAAAGCTATTGTCTGGCGTTTATAGTTATAACACTCCTCATGGTTCTTCTTCTAGGCAGTCTGCGCATCGGACTGTTAAGCATGATACCAAACCTTACGCCTGTCATCATAACCCTCGGTTTTATGGGCTGGGCCGGTGTGCCTGTGGATCTTTTTACCATGCTCATAGGGTGTATCGCGCTGGGGCTGGCAGTGGATGATACGATTCATTTCATGCATGGTTTTAAAAGCTGCCACGACAAAACCGGCAATGCGGAAAGCGCAGTTTTTGAGACCCTGCACAGCACAGGCCGTGCAATGCTGATTACCACCTGCGTATTATCCCTGGGATTTTTTATCTTCATGTTTGCCGGTTTGAATAACCTGTTTAATTTCGGCCTGCTCACGGGAATGACCATTATAATGGCCCTTTTGGCTGATTTTTTTATAGCGCCTGCCCTTCTGATCTCTGTACGTGGGCGAATGGCAGATGGGAGCCTGACAAAGTCAACCGGTTGATATATTTACCTTACAGTCAGAAATATCCTTGGGGAAAGGGGTAAATTCTGGTAGCATCAAAATGAAATGTGGGAGGACATGACCGATGACGGAGATTCATGATTTCCCAATCGGACAGTTGGTAAATTCAAATTGTCATGCGGCAAGGAGATAACGATGAAACAGTGGCTGTTACCCACTTTTGGAGCACTTGTTCTGTGGGGTTTTTGGAGCTTTATTCCTAAAATTACGACACGATATATTAGCCCGAAGAGTGCCATACTTTTTGAAGTTCTGGGCGGTATTATACTAGCCGTAATTGTCTTAGTCTCTTTGAACTTTAAACCGGACATCCACCCTAAAGGTGTGTTGTTGGCAATAACGACCGGCATTCTTGGCTTTGCCGGGGCTTTATGCTTTCTTTATGCGGCTTCAAAGGGACCAATCTCATTAGTCGCCTTACTATCCGCTCTTTACCCTGTTATTGCTATTGTATTGGCAATGTTTTTCTTAAATGAGTCTATTACCATAAAACAGGGCCTGGGGATTGTTCTTGGGTTGGGGGCTATGGTCTTAATTGCCACATAAATCATGTAGGGATAGGGAGGTCAAGATGAGAGCTAACCGTATAAAGCTGCCAATAATCCTGGCAATCTTTTTTCTGTGCGCCTGCACGGCTACAGAAGACACCGCTCCGGATAATTCGATCCTGACCCTGAAGCCATACTGGTATAATGGAACGTGGGTGTTTGATGATGCGAGCGTTAATTTATCAAAGGAAGCATTTGTTGCCGGCATACCTGAGATGATAAACCATATGACAAAAGACATCCCAAACGCCAGAAAAGGGTTTCGCCTGTTATTCTCGGCCAAAGAATTCCCCGGCTATCAATTAAAAATAAAATGGCTGCGGGAGGGCGATGGCGGCAATTGGTATTATTCAGATAAATTGAAAATGGAAGGTTGGCTGTGCCCTGCCCTGTTGAAATATTTCAAAGATGCGCCAAAGCGCATTTATGCCAAAGCAGAATCTATCAACGAATAAAATTAAACGTTCAGACACTAATTAAGGAGGTGCCATGAAAATACTTCGACACATTGGCTCGCTGGCCTTCGTGCTTGGGCTCTTTTCTGCG
>JAFDJC010000422.1 GCA_019307665.1 Deltaproteobacteria bacterium
AGCCAAAGCTGTTCGAACTGCATGGGAGAACAATAATTTAACGTTGAATGCATTCTGTCTCGGTTGTAAAAAGTTTCAATATACTCGAAAACGCTGTTTTTAGCATCTTCTCTTGTGAGGTAGTTTTCAAAATATATCAATTCTGTTTTAAGCGTGTGGAAAAATGATTCAACAACGGCGTTGTCATAGCAATTTCCTTTTCCGCTCATACTTTGAATGAATTTATACTGTTGTAACAGATCTCGAAATGCCTGGCAAGCATACTGGACACCCTGATCGGAATGAAGGATTGCTCCTGATTGTGGTCTGCGACGCCATATCGCCTGTTTAAAGGCATTTAAAACAAGTTCTTGACCGAGGTGATTGCTCATAGCCCAGCCAACGATTTGACGGGAAAACAAATCCACAATGACAGCCAGGTACAGCCATCCCTCCTGGGTCCAGATGTAGGTAATGTCTGAAGCCCACAGTTGGTTGGGCCGCTGTGCATTGAACTTTTGGCCCAGCAGATTTTCAGCTACCGGATGGTTGTGCTTTGAATTTGTTGTGACCTTAAAACGTTTTTTGGTCTTTGCTTGAATGCCGTTGATACTCATTCGCTTGGCAACACGGTTTTCACTGCAGGCAATGTTTTGGTTGTTGAGTGCCCTGGTGATTCGGGGACTTCCATAAGTGCCTCTGTTTTTTCTGTAGATGGTTTTTATGTGATGATCCAGCTTTTCGTTTTCACGAGCATGTTTGCTTTGAGGCCTGACTCTCCAGGCATAATAACCGCTCTTTGATATTTTCAATGCCCGGCACATTTTCTCAACCGCAAATTCTGAGCGATACATATCAATAAACTGATATTTCATTTGGGCTCCTTCGAGAAAATGGCCAAGGCTTTTTTTAATATGTCGCGCTCCTCCGCTACATCAGCTAATTCCTTTTTCAAACGACGCAGTTGCTCATCCTGTGGTTTTAAGTGTCCTTTGCCTGGAAAACTATCTGCTGTGTCTTCCAAGTACTTGTTTTTCCATGTACGAAGAAGATTTTCATGGATACCAAGATTTCTGGCTGCTTCCGCTACCGACGTTCCTCTTTCTGTTACGAGTTTAACCGCTTCTATTTTGAATTCGCGATCATACTTTCTTCTTATTCTTTTTGTCATGACACACCTCCTTGGTTACAGGTTTATATCCCTAACCTTTCGATGTGTCCACTAATTTCAGAACTCCTTACCTGCGTGATTCTTAATTGATACCAGATCGTAAAACAAGCGCAAATTGGTACCCGGGAAAAGGGTTTCAGAATCGTTAAGGATTGCACATAATTTTGCAACATAGCGGTTATTGCGAGGGGTTGTCATATTATGAAGAGTAACTTTTAAAAGACCGTTTTTATGGTCAGGTTCCATATCCGCATCCGTTGTAAAAATTTGACGTACAATGGATCGGGCTTCATCTTTTTTAAGAACGTAGTCTCCTAATATGTTTACCATTGATGTCTCTGCCCGATAAGCAATCATCTTAATTGTATCGATGAATTGCTTTCCGCTGCTTTTTAAATTTTTGAACTGATCAGACTCCGACAGTTCACAAAAAGAAACATGTTTATCAACTTTCTTTTTTTTGGCTTTAAGCGTTTCGATTTTTTGTTTCAACGAGTCAATAGTCTCTTTTAATTCTGATTTTTCCTTCGCGTATTTCTGAACATTCTCCTGTTCTATCTCTGTTTCCAGGATCAGTTCTCCATACTCTTTTGTTTTTCGTGAAAGCTTAGCATTTTCAGACCGGATTTGGTTTTCAATCTGCCGGTATACCGGACTAACCACCTTTATTGTCTCATCCATTTTCACAACTGTATAGTCGATAAGCCTATCTATCCCGTAGTGTTGCATCATATATTTAAAGAAATTCTCTTGAGACCATCGGGAGAACATCTTGCCGGCAATTTCACCGGCAGCATTACAATAATCAGTCGTAATCAATGCCGTCTGACCGTCTGATGATCGCTATCGGTCAATTTGCGGATCTCACGAACCCATAACTTTTCTTTTCTGTAGTACACGCCCCGCTCAGCTATTTTCATCAGGCTGACTTCCCCATTGGGCAATACTACTTCTTCTTTTGCAAACTCAGATTCTGGCCAATCCGCTGTTACATATTTTCGATATGTATAACAAGCAACTCTCTTCTCCCACATCTCTTTAAAAAATGCGGGGCTATATCCTTCCCGATCAAACACCAGGCCGAATCGATATGAATACTTATCTGCATTCAACTGCTGCTGTGGGGGCTGGCCGGGGACATCATCCAAAAGGCGTGGTATGATCTTTTTGCGCAGAACAGCCAGCATGCCTGAATTGACTACTTCGGTTACCACAAAAAAAGGTTGCCCCAAAGCGTCATTGATCCAGTAATCG
>JAFDJC010000423.1 GCA_019307665.1 Deltaproteobacteria bacterium
GACATATAGAATGTGCCGGTCAGGTTTACATCAAGCACCCGCTGCCAGTCATCGGACTTCATCATGGCAAGCACCGCATCCCTTCTGATCCCGGCATTATTCACCAGGATGTCAATGGTATCAAATTTTTGTTCGATCTCTGTGAAGAACTTGAATACAGAGGATTCGTCAGAAACATCACAGGGAGAGAGGAAAAGACTGTTTTCCCGGAAGGTTGCATCCGCCTCCCATTCCTGCATAAAGGTGTCCGCAGCCTGGCGGTCAGAGCTGTAGATACCGATAACAGTGGCACCTTCTTTTAAAAAGGCCCTGGCAATAGCTTTGCCGATCCCTTTTGTTGCACCGGAGATGACAGCTTTTCTTCCATGAAAGTCAGCCATGTGGATTTCCTTCGGATAGTTGTATTTTGTAAGAATTATGAGAAAATAAGAAGAGAAAAGTGATCATAAATCAGGCAAAATGTTTTTTGTGAAATTAGAGGCTCCGTATGTATGCATCAACATCATTTGCCACGATCACACCGTAATTAATTGCTCCCAGCCAACCGGACATGATGATGCCTACAGAGCCGACATGAAAAAGACCCGGTACCGCCTTGAAAATAGAGCGGGAAATGTCCAGGCCTTCAAATTTTGTTCCGAATGAAGTGCCTTTAGTATGCAGCGTATAGCGATGAAAGGTTTTCGGGGTAGCTGCTTCGAGCCAGTCAATTTTTTGTCTGACATCAGGTATATAGCGCTCAAGGTCATCCAGGGTTCTTGCGATCATGTCCTGTTTTTCAGATTCGTATTCGCTGTTCTCAAGTTTATCCCAATCATCGAACTTGCCGTTCATCGATGCAACCACTGCATAACGGTTATGATCCGGCCTGGTTTTAGGGTAATAAAGTGAAAAAGTTCTACTTCGGGTATGCATATCAAGCAGTTCGTCGGAAGAGAATTTTTTTGCTGTTGAGACAAAAAGCAGGTCACCGATGTCATCAATTTTTTCTTCTTTTTTTATACCAATATACACCTGGCAACTGGAAGTGTTTACTCTGACAGTTTTTACTTTGTCGAGGAATTCCTGTGGAAAGGCTTCCTTCCCGGCCAGATCATTGATGGTATTAAGAATGCCGCTGTTTGAAACGACACTGTCCGAGGCAATAAAGCGGTCTCCTACCTGTACACCTCGAACTTTGCCCGCCTCGGTTACAATCCTGTCCACCTTGGAATTTTTGCAGATGGTGACTCCATTTTTTATAAGTTCATCGGTCATCATGCCTATGAGATGATCGGTCCCTCCCCTGAAGGTAAATACGCCTTTATTCATAAAGTTAGAAAATACGATGCCATAGGTGATTGCAGGATCTTCAAGGGTAGAGCCGTTTGCATAGGTGATTGGCTCCATAAGCAGGCGGTGGACATCGTCGCGCCCGGGAAAGAACTTTTCAAACAGTTCACGGGTGGACATGCTTTGATCGTCGTAGAAATTCATAGCGGCAACGGTATTGAAAAAAGCATCAATCGTTGCCTGGGAAATCTTGAAATTGTTCAGGAGGATATTGGTAAAATCGATGCGGTCAAATGTTGTGGTCAGTGAAAACTGGGGGTTGTCAAAACCGATTTTCTTTAACTGGACAATGGAATCCATGATTTCCCGGTTCCAGTATTTACGGCAGGTTTTTATCATACCGTAGGGGAAACCATGCAGTGAAACATCAAAGATATGCCCTTCACGTTTAAACCACGTTGCCAGGCCGCCAAGTTGATAGTGGTGCTCAAGGAGAAGAACAGAGTGGCCGCTTCTGGCAAGACGGTTTGCCGAGGTAAGCCCTCCAAGACCTGAACCGATCACTATGACGTTGTAGTGATCCCCTGCGCCAGTAATAGATTTATGCAGCATAATTAGTTTAAGGTGCTATTAAAAAAGTATGATTAAATCTTGTTGAGGATATGTTGGTTGACCATTGTTACACCACTGAGCATGGATCCCACTACATCCTTGATTTTTTCCGGACTGCCGTAAACAGCTCCCTGTGACCGTGAAGTATAGCGTTCAACCGTCACAGGTGTAAAAGTGTCTTCATATACAATGTTTTTACTGTAATTCCCAATAATTTTGCCGACAACTTCCTTTGAGCGTTCCGTCCAATGTGTTTTCATGGTTTTATAGAGCGCTTTATCTTCATCTTCATAAGCATTACGCCATAAATTGTAATTTGCAAGATGGGTCACCCGCACCTGGATGATATCTGTTTCTTTGATGCCCTCAAAATTATCAGGGAAACAAATGACCCCACTGTTGAGATCGACTGCTTGCTCAGGACGATGATATATGAAATTCTCAGACAGGTTATAAAAAATAATCGTGCGGTTTTCAGGAAGTGCCTTATGCGCAGTTCTGTCCAGTAAATAGATTGACTCGGTGAAACTTAAACGGCCTGATGTCTGGTCTTCGCTTAATTCTGAGAACTGAGCGGCTGAATCAGGAACTGAAAAAAGTCTTTTTGTCTCAGGGAAC
>JAFDJC010000206.1 GCA_019307665.1 Deltaproteobacteria bacterium
TCAAACAGATTTCACTTTCAACCGATTATTCCGGGTTTTTCAATTTTTCACCGGGAGCCGATGGTGTTGTAAGATGGTTTCCTTCAGTCCTTCAGTTTGATGGGGAGATTTATGAGCCTCTGTCACTCAAGGCGCTTGGCGCACACATGGATACACCTATCCATCTTGAAGTTGGGGCGGAAGGACAAATTATATCCGCATGTATAGGGAGTGACCTCTGCATACCGACTGATGAAAATGGACGTATCATGATTAATTACAGGGGGGGGAACAATACATATCCACAATTTTCCGTGACCGACATTTTGAACAATAAAGTTTCATCAGAAAAACTGAAAAATAAAATTGTTATCCTCGGTGCAACTGCAGTGGGGATATATGATTTGCGCGTCACACCTTTTTCTAACAACTTTCCGGGACTCGGTATCCATGCGAATATTATAGATAGTATCATTGCAAAAGATTTTTTGCGACAGCCGGGGTATTACAGGCTGCTCGACACAATGGCTATTTTATTTTCAGGAATCATCCTTGGTTTTATTTTGTCCCGCCTTGGTGTTATTTCAGGCGGGATCGCAAGTTTTCTGGTTGTTTCCGGCTATTCTTTTTTATGTTTATATCTTTTTGTAATCAAAGGGATAGTGCTTAATATGACCTATCCCGTTCTTGTGACGATCTGTATATACACAGGTGGTACCGCCTATAAATATTTTATTGAAGCCAGTCAAAAGCGGTTTATTAAAGATGCATTTTCAACATACCTTGCTCCCACTGTTGTTAAACAGCTGATAGAATCACCTGAAAAGCTGGAACTTGGCGGAGTACAGAGAGAAATCACAGCTTTCTTTTCAGATGTTCAAGGGTTTACCAGTATTTCAGAAAAGCTTTCACCCCAAGAACTGGTTGAACTGTTAAATGAGTTTCTGACAGAAATGACAAATATAATACTGAAACATGAAGGGACTGTTGACAAATTCGAAGGAGATGCCATTATTGCTTTTTTTGGTGCTCCAAATGTTCTTAAAAACCATGCTGAAACTGCGACAATTGCCTGCATTGAAATGCAGAAGAGAATGGGCGAACTGCGTGATATATGGCGCAAAAACAATAGACCGGAATTGAAAATGCGAATCGGTTTAAGCTCAGGGCCGGCAGTGGTTGGCAATATGGGGTCAAGAAATCGAATGGACTATACAATGATGGGTGACACTGTAAATACTGCCGCAAGGCTTGAAGGTGTTAATAAGGTTTATGGTATATATACGCTTGTGAGTGAGACAACCTTTAATGCTACCGGAAACCATATTTTTTCAAGGGAGATCGATTCTATAAGCGTAGTAGGAAAAGAAGAACCTGTGGCGATCTATGAACCGATTGGCTACAAAGAGGAGCTGGACAGCAGGATTATCAGGACAGTCGATCTGTACTCGAAGGGGTTGAAAATCTATCAGGCCAGGGATTGGAACGGTGCGATCTCTTTTTTTAAAGCCGTTCTGGAGGCGTCTCCTGATGACGGACCGTCTAAGACACTGTTGGCGCGTTGTCAAAGGTTTATAAAAGAACCGCCTTCGGAAAACTGGAATGGCGTTTTTTCAATGATAACCAAATAAACAGATAGTTGGAGAGTAGGCTCTCAAAAAGACATCCTTGCACCCGGACTATCGAGAAGATACGTTGGAGACACTTAAATCTTCGGAGGAAATTGATCCATTGCAGCTGAACCTTAAATTTCGTTTTTGCCTTTTGTCTTTTTGTCTTTTTCTTGTTGTTTTTACCGGCAAAGGACAATCGTCGACATTTGCCTACAACTATGCAAAAACAATTGTAAAGGCAGAAGCACTGCTGAACAGAGGCTTCTTTTCCGAAGCTCTGGCAAAGTTTAAAATGGTGGCCGACAACTCGAAGGACCTGGACCAAAAAGCAAAGGCATTGTTTTTTACAGGTAAAATCAACAGTGTTTACCTGGACCAGCAGGAAAAGGCATTAAAGCTTTTTAACAGGATCTTGACAAACTACCCGGAAAGCTCCGCTGCATCAGATGCTTTTTTTGAAACCGGCATTATTTTATTTGATCTTAAACAATATCAAAAAGCGTACTCGGTTTTTACCCGATACGAAAAAAAATATCCCGGGAATCCGAGGCGGAAATCAGCTAAAATATGGGCTGATATATCAAAAGAACTGTTTGAAAATAAAAGGAAAATAAATAAAAAGTCTAAAATAGAACGCGTTAAAAATGTGGAAGAAACAGTGTTAAGAGTGCTGGTTAAAAACCCTGCAAAAAGAATTGAGGTGCTTTCCACTAATAACATCGTCATTTCAGATAATGCTTCCAGGAAAATGTATTATTCAGGATGGGGGCCGGTTGTATTGACAGAAAAAAGTAACAGAATCTTGGTAAACGGTCACAATACAGGCCTAAGCGCATGCAGAATACGCTCTGATGCACTAGTTATACGTATCAACGGGTCACGCTTTCGAGGTTTTTTTACTATACATGCAAAACAGAACAGCCTATCTGCCATTAACCATGTAAACCTTGAAGAATATCTGTACGGGGTTATTCCTGAAGAAATGCCGACAAAATGGGACAAACAGGCGCTTATGGCACAAGCTGTGGCCGCCCGGACATATGCTCTCTGTATGAGAAATAAAAACCGGCATGAAAAATATAACATTGAAGCCACAACCGCAGCCCAAGTATATGGCGGGTATTCGGCTGAAACCATGCGGACCACAGCGGCAGTTAAAGCAACAAACGGGCAGGTTATGACGCATAACGGCAGGCTGATTATCGCATATTTTCACTCAAACAGCGGTGGACATACTGAAGATCCTGTTAATGTTTGGAATGTTAAAATCCCTTATCTTCAGGCAGTTCCTGATAATTTTAGTGCCGCTGCTCCCGGAAACGGATGGGAATTTTTTCTTTCATTCAAGGATATTAAAAACAGTTTAAATAAAAACGGTTTGAACATCGGTCGTATTAAACAGTTGCAAATAGAAGAAAAGTCTCCTTCGGGCAGAAACCGAAAAATTCGGATTTTAACAGAAAAAGGAGCGCTTAACATATCAGGAAATCTGTTTCGCGCCTCAATAGGTGAGGCTAAAATAAAGAGTACGATGTTTAACGTAATTTCATGTAGTAAGGGCATTCTGTTTAAAGGCCGGGGATACGGCCATGGTGTGGGTATGAGTCAGTGGGGTGCCAGAAAAATGGCGATGACGGGATCAAACTATAAAGATATTTTAAAATATTATTACCAGGGCATAAAAATTGTGATGATTGACAACCTGCATTTTAGTTCTGCATAGACCATAATGAAATATAAAAATGGTAAAATAAAAAAGAGGTAGGCAAATGAAAGATCACACTTTACTGCTGTCCGTTTTTATACTGCTGTTAATGGGTTGCAGTGCAGCATTCTGCAATGAGGAAGCTCAGTTTGTAGAATTTATAGGAAAAGGAAATATAAATTGGAGCAAAGGTTTTGTCCGGGCAATCGGGACAGGTACACCACCAGGTTGGGCTTATGGCAAACCACAAGCCAATCCATTAGCGCTAACAACGGCAAGGATGGTTGCATACAGAAACTTGCTGGAGGTTGTTCAGGGTATCAGAGTCGATTCAAAAACAACGGTAAAAGAATTTATCGTTACTGATGGTTCAATCAATGCTCAGTTTGATAGTATGATCAGAGGCGCAGAAGTGATAAAGAATGAGTATAAACCTAATGAGACCGTTGAAGTTACAGTCCAAATGAGTATGACGGGAGGATTCATGCAACTGATACTTCCCAGTGCTATTATGCATGTGGAACCGGTTAAAATAACAAGTTCCGTCGAACAACTTGCTGAATCAGACAGCAATTCAAAGCCTGATGTTTTTACAGGTCTTGTAGTTGATGCAAGGGGTCTTAAAATACAACCTGTAATCGCTCTGAAAGTATTGAATGAAAACGGAAAGGAAGTATACGGATCAGCCTACGTGAGCCGCGAACATGCTGTGCAACAGGGTATGTGTGGATATTTTACGGATATTAACAAGGCGATTGTCGACAAACGTGTAGGCGAAAACCCGCTTGTTGTTAAAGGAATAAAAACAAAAGGGCCTGAAAATTCAGATATTATCATCAGCAATGCAGATGCCGCCATATTAAAAAGCACTCCTGAAAATCTTTTTTTTCTGAGAAAATGTTGCGTTATCATTATTGTGGATTAAAGGCTTAGAGGCGGTTGGATGAAATTTTTAGTAAAAAATTTTATTTTTTTACATGCAATTTTTATCTCTATTATTTTTATTCGTGGTACCGCGATCGCTTCGAGCAAGATCGAAATACAACTGCTAAAAGGTACGGCTTCTTTAATTAAAAAATCCGAGCAGATTCCATTGTCTTCAGGCGATTTGATTGGCATTGAAGACATGATCCAAACCGGTCCAAATGCAAGAGTTGAAATAATGCTGCCGGACGGAACGGCTACAAAGCCGTTCCGTTTTTCGCTAAAGGCAGATGAAAACGCATGGGTACGCTGGAACCGGAAAAGAGACATTGCACAAAAAAACAGATGAGTGCTTACGAAGCCTCTTTTCGGTTACAATCCGGCTTTTTCTCTTATTACATCTACCATATTAGTCTGTTCCCAGGTAAAACCAGGCTCGTTTCTGCCAAAATGACCGTATGATGAAGTTTTTTTGTACACCGGTTTTAGCAGGTCCAGTTTTTCTATGATTGCAGCAGGCCTGAGATCAAATACTTCACTTATAATTTTTGCAATCTTTTCTGAAGGGATGGCACCGGTACCCATGGTATTTACAAGAATAGAAACCGGTTCGGCAACGCCTATCGCGTAAGCCAGCTGAATCTCACATTTTTTTGCCAATTCTGCTGCAACAATATTTTTTGCCACGTAACGTCCCATGTACGAAGCACTTCGGTCAACTTTGGACGGGTCCTTTCCGGAAAAACAGCCTCCTCCATGGCTACCCTGTCCACCGTAAGTATCTACAATGATCTTCCTGCCTGTAAGACCGCAGTCGCCCATAGGACCACCAACAACAAACTTACCTGTTGGATTGATAAAATACCGTGTGTCACCGTCAACCATATCAAGTGGAACAACCTTTTTAATGATTTCTTCGATAACAGCTTCTCTAAGGTCTTCATATTCCACGTCCGGCTTGTGCTGGGTTGAAACCACTACCGTATCTACACGTTTAGGAATACTGTTTTCATATTCAATTGTAACCTGGGACTTACCGTCAGGTCTAAGAAAATCGAGAGAACCGTTTTTTCGAACCTTTGCCAAGCGGCTTGTCAATTTGTGGGCAAGCATAATCGGCATGGGCATCATCTCGGGTGTTTCATCAGTGGCAAATCCGAACATCAACCCCTGGTCGCCGGCACCCTGTTCCTTATAAAGGCCGTCACCTTCATTAACACCCTGTGCTATATCTGGAGACTGACGGTCAATGCTTGTGATAACCGAGCAGGTTTGCCAGTCAAAACCCATCTGAGAAGAGTGATATCCTATTTCTCTGATCGTATCCCGAACAATTTGGGGCATATCGACATAACAGCTTGTCGTTATTTCTCCGGCAATAAAAGCAATACCGGTTGTAACCAGAGTTTCACAGGCAACTCGGCATTTCGTGTCTTGAGAAATGATTGCATCAAGTATGGAATCTGAAATTGCGTCAGCAACCTTGTCAGGGTGCCCCTCTGTTACTGATTCGGATGTAAATAAAAATTTGTCCATGCTCATGTCGTCTCCTTTTGATTGTTTTTCTTTATGATATTACAAGCTTCTATATTTTAATCAAGTATCATGTTGTCGATCAGACGGGTTTTTCCGATAAATACCGCAAGAGCCATCAGTACAGGCATGTCAACCGT
>JAFDJC010000424.1 GCA_019307665.1 Deltaproteobacteria bacterium
TAAAGCCCTTGATCGAAGGGAAAAGGTAACTCTCTTATATCACGGCAAAATTAAAGGGATAATTGTCCCCTCCGGAACAGGAACAGAATTAGCGCTAGAGGACCATCCCTTTTTCAATATGGCCCAAGAGGAATCGAAATCCGTTAAAGAACAAATGGACGAACTGAGAGGATCCCGTTTCAATGATATTTGACACAGACATTTTCATTTGGGTGCAACGAGGCAATCAAAAGGCTGCCAAGCTGATAAGTCATGAAAAAGAGAGATATCTGTCCATATTCTCATATCTAGAACTCCTGCAATCTGCCAAAAACAAGCAGCAGCATGAATATACCAAAGATTTTGTGTCTTCATTCGGCTTTATCGTTCTCCCGCTCACGGAAAACATTGGCCACCGGGCGTTGATATACATTGAGGAATATGCCCTGTCCCACGGCCTCAGAGCAGGTGATGCCATTATTGCTGCAACAGCAGCAGAGAACAGCATGGCACTGGTTTCAGGCAATGCAAAGCATTTCAAGCCGATTAAGGATTTGAAATTAAAAGTCTTTAAGCCTTAATCGTTACTTTGGAATCAGATGTTCGATCCACGGTAATATTTGGATCGGCAGCTGATTCCCGCCGCGCTCAAGCGGCGACCATCCCTGGCGAAATTCTAATCAAAGGGCTGCTAGAATGTAAAATTAGCAGCCCTTTAATACGGACAACTGATTAATTCTGCGGTTGGGTCTTCAACTGTTGCATAACCTTATCAATACCAAGGGATGAACCCTCAACCGGTGGAAACTCTACAAAGGTCTTTAAGAACTCTCCGGTAATTGCCTGCGCCGGTACAAATGTCCACATGTTATCCGCAAACCAGCGTATATACATGGATGACTCTTTCCAGGCTGTTTCATAGGGATCAGCTCTCAGGTTTATTAAAATAGGCCATGCCGGCTGTTTACGATAAGCTGTATTTATGCCACCTTCGAGAATTGTAAAGTGCAATTTCCAGTTATCATAACGGATAGCGTTTAAATTACCGCCCTGATCAAAATAGAAGATTTCCCGTCTTGGATCTTTGTCGACTTTTCCCTGCCAGTAGGGCATAAGGTTATATCCATCCAGATGCACTTTATAGCTTTTATTACCTGCTTTATAGCCTTTTAAAAGTTTTTCTTTAACATCGGGTACACCGGCAGCAGCAAGCAACGTGGGCATCATATCTTCGTGTGAATAAATATTATTATCTACAGTACCCGGTTTAATAACGCCCGGCCAGCGAATTGCACAAGGCACACGAAAACCGCCTTCCCAGGTTGTTCCTTTTTCACCGTAAAATGGTGAGGTTCCACCATCCGGCCAGGTGAACTTTTCAGCACCATTATCGGTAGAGTACATAACAATGGTGTTATCGGTAATTCCCATTTTATCCATTTTATCAAGAATTTGACCAATCATTTTGTCATGTTCAACCATTCCATCCGCATAAAGCCCTATTCCGGTCACGCCATCACTTTCTGCTTTAAGTCGGGTCCAGACATGCATACGCGTTGCACTTAACCATACAAAAAACGGTTTGCCCTGCTTATGCGCTCTTTCCATAAAATCGATGGCAGCGTTTGTAAATTCATCGTCTGCAGTTTCCATTCTTTTCATGGTCATTGGACCGGTATCTTCAACTTTTCCATCCGCATAGCTGTGGATAACGCCGCGGGGACCATATTTTTTATGGAATTCCGGATTCTTTGGGTAATAATATGTTTCAGGCTCTTCTTCAGCATTTAAGTGGTAAAGATTGCCGAAAAACTCATCAAAACCATGATTTGTTGGCAAATGCTTGTCCCTATCGCCAAGATGATTCTTGCCAAACTGACCCGATGTATATCCGAGTGGTTTTAACAATTCAGCAATGGTCGGTTGCGTATCCTGAATTCCCTGTTCAGAGCCAGGCATACCGATGGTCAACAGACCGAATAAACGCCGCTCTTCCGGCTGTACAGGATTGCTGGGCATACCAGTCGGTGAACATGGCGCCTTGATCGGCGATCTTATCAATATTCGGCGTCTTGTAACCCATGATGCCGTGGTTGTATGCGCTGATATTGTGGACACCGATATCATCGCCCCAGATCACCAGGATATTGGGCTTTTTCTTCTTGGCCGCTGCTGCAGGGCCAACCGTCCATGTCAATACAGCCAAAACAGCAAACGCAAACAAACCGAGTTTCATTTTTTTCATTATGGTCCCCTTTTTAAAGTATATTTTACATTTAAATTACTTGTTCAGAATCTTTAAGTGTGTCTGCATCACCCCCTTTAAAATTCGTTAGTCAAAAGGTCGAAAGGTCAAAGGTCAAATGAT
>JAFDJC010000207.1 GCA_019307665.1 Deltaproteobacteria bacterium
AGGCGATGAATTGTTCCGGCATCCCTTCCCGTGATTTCAGACAGGCGCCGTGAAGCTCTTCCTGTGGGTGCGGCCAGAATATATTTTTTATTTTCATTTTCAAGGACAGCGTTGATGGATCGAATAAGAGTGGTCTTTCCGGTACCGGGACCTCCGGTAATAATAACGGTGCTATGAGAAAAGATGGCGCAAAGAACATCAAGCTGCTCTGAAGAGGGTTTTATGGCAAGCCTTTTTAACACCTGGCTTGTGAGATGCTCCGGGTCTGTATTCGAAGGAGAGACAGGCATCGACAACATAGCTTTCAACCGGTTCATAATGCCGGTTTCAGCCTGGTGAAGCTCTTGAAGAAACACAGCGCGAGCACCCTGTATTTCTTCAAGAGTTTCAACTACTATCTCCCTCTGCTCAACCAGGGTTTCTAAAGCAATTTCTGCAAGTTCAGAATTAATGCCGAATATGTTTTCTAAGCTCGAAAAAAGCAAATCTTCCGGGAGAAAGACATGCCCTTCTGAAGCAGACTGCTTAACAAGGTGGATAATGCAAGCCCTAACCCTTTTTGGATCGTCAACCGGGATACCGGAATGACGAGTGATGGTATCGGCAATGATAAAGCCTTTGCCTGGAAGGTCTTCAGCCAGGCGAAACGGATCTGTTTTCATGATATTCAGAGCGTCTTCACCATATTCTTTTAGAATTGCCGCGCAATGGGAAACCTTAACCCCATGGTTTTGGAGAAACAGCATAATTTTTCTTGCAAAGTGCTGCTCTTTCCATGACTCTGAGATAAGAGATGCTTTTTCCCGTCCGATACCTTTTATTTCCGTAAGCCTCTCAGGAGCATTTTCTATTATATCAAGGGTGTCTGCGCCAAAGTGGGTTATAAGCCGGTTGGCCATTAACGGACCGATGCCTCTAATATAGTCTGACTCAAGATATTTTTTGATACCGTCTATTGTTTCAGGCAGGGTCACTTCAAAAGAGCTGACCTTGAACTGCTGTCCATACTTAGAATGCGTTTCCCAGGTACCGGAAAGTAAAAGGCTCTGTCCGGGATTTATGCCGGCCATAAATCCGATCACTGTCACCTTCTTGTGAGGCTTCCCGATGGATAGGCGGGCAACCGTGTAATGGTTTTCCGGGTTATGATAGGTAATATGTTCCAGGAGCCCTTCAAGCTGAATCATTGTAATGGATTGTCCGAGTTGAAATGGTTGATAATCAGCCTGGCGGCTTCCAATAGGTTTTCAGTCACATGGTCCGGTGTATTATTGGTTTGTGTAAGTGACTTCAAGGCTTTTTGTTCATTACCGGTCTTAACCAGAATTGAATAACCGCACCCGGCATTTTTTGCGCACTCAATATCCTTTGCATTGTCGCCAACAAAAAAAGAAGACGCAAGGTCCAGGTTGTATTTTTTTTGTGCTGACAGGACCATTCCGGGGGCTGGCTTTCGGCATGAACAGTTTTCCTCCGGCCTGTGGGGGCAGTAAAAGATATCCGTAAGTTTTCCTCCTTGTGCTTTGATTGCTTTTTTCATCATGGAAAAAATGTGTTCGAGGGTGCTTTCCGTTACCATCCCGCGATTTATAATCGACTGGTTGGAAATAAGTATGATGGTAAAATGGTTTTCCGTCAAGAGTTTGAGCGCCTCAAGGCTTCCGGGGAGAAATTCGAATTCTTTCCAGCTTTTAATATAGTCAGGGGAGTCACGGTTTATCACGCCGTCCCTGTCAAGAAAAACCGTTTTTTTTACAGGGTCCATTTTACTCCGCCACAATAATGACATCCTTGAAACCGTTTTGAATCAAGATATTTTCATCTTTTGCTATTTTTTTAAGAGAGGCGTATTTTCCGACACGAACACGATAAAAGGTGTCATCACCGTTGTTCCAGGTTGTTATATGTGCATTCTGGTATACCTCATCTAATTTTTGTTTAAGCCTTATGGCATTGTTACGGTCCTTAAATGCACCGACCTGGAATGTGAAGTTTCCGGTATAAAAGTTGGTTGGCTTGTATGTAACGGGCGTTCCCGGGCGGCTTTTTTTTTCGGATGCTTCACCAAGTGCGACAACTTCTACCGGGGCGGTGCCTTCAGCAACAACCTCTAATTTTTTGGCCGCCGTATAGGAAAGGTCTATAATTCTTCCTTGTATAAAAGGTCCACGATCATTGACTCTGAGCACAGCTTCCTTTCCGTTCTTTTTGTTGTAAACACGCACCCAGGTACCGAGGGGTAATGTTTTATGGGCAGCGGTCATGGCGTACATGTCGTATATTTCACCGTTAGCGGTTTTTCTTCCGTGAAATTTTTTTCCATACCAGGAGGCAATACCGGTCTGCCTGAAATCGTGCGCGCTGGGAATCGGCTGGTACCATTCCTTACCAATTTTGTAAGGTTTTGGATGACCGGGAGGGCTTGAAGGGGGCAGTTTGGATGAACAACCGCAGGTTAAAAAAAACAGAAAAACAGCGAAGAAGGGAATGACAACTGTCGGAATGAAACGTTCGCGTATTGGATTTTTCATATTTTTAGAGCTATCTTTAGAACATCTCGCATTTGTTCAACAAAATGAAATTTAATACTTTTTAATATCTTTTTTTGAGGGATATCTTCAAGGTCTTTTTTATTCCACTGCGGCAGAATAAGTGTTGTTATGCCGGCCCGGTGAGCGGCAAGGATCTTTTCTTTGACGCCTCCTACGGGCAGCACTCTGCCCCTTAAGGTTATCTCTCCGGTCATGGCCAGCCTCTTTGGAATAGATTTTCCCCTGAGAAGGGATACAAGCGCTGTGAGCATGGTAACGCCTGCCGACGGACCGTCTTTAGGAATCGCACCTGCCGGTACATGAATATGAAGGTCATGGTCTTCAAAAAAGTCTTCCGGAATGCCAAGAGACTCAGCATTTGACCGGATAAAGCTAAGGGCGGTTGTAGCCGACTCTTTCATCACATCTCCAAGCTGTCCGGTAAGCGTAAGCCCCTTTCTGCCTTTCATGGCAGTTGCTTCTATAAAGAGAATTTCTCCTCCTGCTTCTGTCCATGCCAGACCCATGGCAACGCCCGGCGTTGTTTTTCTGTCTCGTGTTTCGGAAGAAAATCTAGGTGGGCCGAGAAATGAGTGAATGTCATCTACTTTGATTGAAGAAGCCTTAATTTTATTTTCAGCGATCCGGCTGGCAACACCGCGACATATGGCGGCGATTTCCCTCTCAAGATTTCTTAAGCCCGCCTCACGGGTATAGTCTGAAATGATTTTTTTTACAGCCCCTTTTGTAAAGGATATTTGTTTGGCCGTAAGGCCGTGCTCTTTTCTTTGCCGTGGTATCAAGTATCGGTTTGCGATATTGATTTTTTCATCTTGGGTATATCCGTGAAGCCTCAGAACCTCCATTCGGTCTCGAAGCGCCGGAGGGATAGTGTCAAGGATATTGGCGGTTGTGATAAACATCACTTTGGACAGATCAAACGGAACATCAAGATAATGGTCAGCAAAAGAAAAGTTTTGTTCAGGGTCAAGGACTTCTAAGAGTGCAGATGATGGGTCTCCCCTGAAATCGTTACCGACTTTGTCGATTTCATCAAGCATGAATACAGGATTGTTCGCTTCAGACCGTCTTATACCCTGTATTATTCTTCCCGGAAGTGCGCCGATGTAAGTCCGTCGATGCCCCCTGACTTCAGCTTCGTCTCTTATACCGCCAAGCGCTATCCTGATAAACTTACGCCCAAGTGCGCGGGCAATTGAATGGCCGAGAGATGTTTTGCCTGTTCCCGGCGGGCCGGCAAAACACAGGATAGGTCCTTTTGAGTCAGGTTTAAGTTTTCGAACAGCTAGATATTCTATAATTCTGTTTTTGGCTTTTTCAAGCCCGAAGTGGTCTTCGTCCAGAACCTTCCTGGCTTTTGAAATATCAAGATTGTCTTCAGTACTTTCGTTCCAGGGCATGGATGTGATCCAGTCAAGATAAGTTGATGCAACCGTATATTCAGACGAAGACGGATGCATCCTGGATAGCCGGTTCAGTTCGCGCTCGGCTTCTTTTCTGGCCTCTTCAGGAAGATTCTTTTCTTCAATTTTAGTCCTGTACTCCTCCACTTCAACACTGGTCTCATCTGTTTCTCCCAGCTCTTCCTTAATCGCTTTCATTTGCTGACGCAGAAAATATTCTCTCTGCTTTTTATCCATGTCACCTTTGACCTGGGTTTGAATCTTGCTGCCAAGCTCAAGAATTTCGAGCTGATAATTGACGAGCCTTGTTACTTCTTTTAACCGGGCATTGATATCTTGTATTTCAAGAATTTTTTGTTTCTCTTTGGTCTCCGAATTAATTGTGGATGTAATCATATCTGCAAGTATTCCCGGGTCTTCGATGGACTTTGCCATATTGCCAATGTCACTTGGAAGGCCGGGGGAAAGCTTTACAATTCTATTGTACAGGTCAAGAAGGTTGGCTGTAAGCGCTTTTGATTCCTTGCTGTCGCCCCTTTTTTCAGCCAGCGGAAAAGATTTAGCCTGAAGATAGGGCTTGCCGCTCAGGAATTCTTTTACCCTGATTCTGCTTATTCCCTGAACCATCAGCTGAGCCTTGTTTTCATCTGCTTTTGCCATTTTTAGAATAACAGCGCTTGTACCGACAGAATAAAGATTTTCAGGTGAATACGAAGAAGAATCTTTTGTATCTGCGTCGTGGCTTTTTGATGAAAAAAGCCCTATTAACCGGTCTTTTGCCATGGCTTGATCGATAAGCCTAATCGACTGATCCTCCATTACAACGAGAGGCAGCACCATTTTGGGAAAAAGAACAATATCGTGCAGGGGCAGTATCGGTAATGTTTCTGGTATATTTTCAGGACTGAGGTCTATTGATACCGGCTGTTCGGTCATTTGTACCTCCAAAATATAAGTTCCGGTTTATCCATTTTCAATCGGTATGGTATGCGTTGTTTCAGGAGGGCTTTTAGCCATACGTATTTGCAGAAAGCCGTTTGAGCTGGAAGCTTTTACATTGTCCGTATCAATACGGGTCGGCAGGAAAAGAATACGTTCAAATGGTCCATGCTGTATTTCGGCAAGTCTGTATCTTGCTTTTTGTTCAGGCAAAAAGCATTTTCGCTTACCGGATATTTTGACAGCCTTTGAACTAACCTCCACGTTAATATCATCATTGTCGGCACCGGCCAGTTCTGCCAGGATAAATATTTCTTCCTCGGTTTCATAGATATCCATTGGCGGCTTCCAAGAGCGTTCCGAAAGCGTAAAGACCGGGCTCATGGAATGGAACATGTCGTCAAAAGCCTTTTCAAATTTTGAGCTATCCTGATCAAAATCCTTTTTAAATCGAACCTTGATGAAGTCCATGAATAGTGGCTCCCTGAGTTTTGATGTTTTTTACCGGGACAGGAAAGAAGTCGACTCATTGACTTCATGGCTGTCCATTTTAATAACAATAACAATAAGAATAATAATTAGCATTTATAACAAAATTTGTAAAGAGTGTTCGAGCTGAACAACGGCAACTTGTTTAATAGGATATAAACTTATAAAAAAATCAAGGCAGGGCCAAACCAGCCTGCTTTTCTATTTGTGTTATTAATAATCCATATTGCCTGGTTTTTAAGAGCAAGGAGCTTGGCTCTGTTCGCACTGGGCAATACATTTTGAAGTGAATGCTGGGTGTAGTGTATATGGTTATGAATATTATTATTCTTTCATATAAACGGTTTTTTTCGTATGCCTTGAAAGAACCAAGTAGCTCAAATAATAAAATTATCATTCGCCATTGCGAACCGGCCACGTGTATTGTGTGTAATTCATTATATCGTCTTCAGCCATTAATGATCCATAC
>JAFDJC010000425.1 GCA_019307665.1 Deltaproteobacteria bacterium
GGCCTTTAATTTCTCTTGTTGAGTTATAGGCGCATCAAGTTCAAATATCTTCGCTGATTTATTAAGGTGATTGAAACGTTCCGCCCGGGAGTCGAATCCTGCTCCGAAAATCACTATCTGGTCGAACCTATTTTTCAACGCATCACAGAATTCGGAGTCTATATATTTTGTCCTGGCGATCACATATTCGTATACCCCTCTGGGAGCAAGATACTTGCCGCATAATTGACATAACAATGAGGACTTCAAAATTAGCTTGATAATACCGGGAACCAGATTGTATGCGATATCGTCTGCGCCTTTGTAACATTCTCTCCTTTCTCTAAATGATGCGGCTCGACATATGCACGTGTACTGTGCCGTTCTCGATGTTTTCGTTTCAATCCTGTGCTTATTTCTTTTTGTCCTCATGTGTTACAGAAAACTCCTCGCCGATTCGTGACGAAATTTTGGCGGCCATCCATGCCTTAATGGGTATACAAAAATCTCTCGACCTTTTTTGTATCGAAAGTCACAAACTTGAGTGCCTTCTGCAAGGGTCTGATAACGCACAAGCCCACGGCCAAAGGCTTTGCTTACTACATAATCGCTTAGACACAAATATGGTGTTAATCCCTCTGCTCCGTGAGAACGATACAATTTGTGAATTCCGCATTCCGTTATGTCCAGGCCATAATCAAATTCTTTACCGTCACCTTGGACGAAGCTACATACCCAATCTCCAGGATATTTTCGCTTTTGGGATTGAGCAGCCGCTTCCCTCAACTGACTAATGTATCTATCGCTATATTTGAAACTGCCAATCAAATGGAGCAACCATTCCAGATAGTCAGCCATCATTTCGTAGGTTTCATAGATGATACGACCAACCTGATCGATGCTATGGCGCAATGGTTTCAGCACGTGATACACCGCCAAGAAATAAGCGGCATAGGTTAACCATTCCGTGAATATGTTCTCCTTTCCGCCTATGTAAGGAACTCCAGGGGCCAGGGTCTGGTATTCGTGTCTGATGGCTTTAATAAGAGTCGTTGCGCGGCCTTGGCCAAAATGGGCAGCAAGGACTTTTTGAGTGCTTTCGTAAAAGGTGTCGAGAGGGTCCCTGTCTCTATGTTTGGCATAAAATATAATTCCCCCGATTCCTACAGCACCGACTGCTATGGAGGATAATTTCAAAAACTTCCTGCGTTCGATTTTCATCTCTGTTCCCCACATTGTCTAAAAAACAGATCCCGGCTAACGCCGCTAATCAGCCGCGCGGCTTTTTGCGTCGGCTGCATTAGCCTTGTTGGGAGGTCTAAATCAATCTAAGCAGATGTCGGAGGCTAAATCCCTCTGAATACAACAGTCTGCATTTTCTGTTCCTCCTGAATCCTTCAAAACTTAAAGATAACCGGTTTTAAAACATCAGCACGGCAACACCGCTTAATAAAGCGAAACTCAGCAGGAGAGCGCCCCAGGCGTTGCGCAATACGGGCAATACCATTGCATTACCCTCTTGCTTAGCTCCTCCACCTGCAAGCAAATGGACAGGAAAACATCCTAAACCATGGTGGGCCTTCCAAACGTTGAAGGGATACACGGTGAGCGCTCCGGCAAACGCGCATAGTATGATAACTCCCCAGAATAGTGCGCTACCAGGCCCCTTCATTCCCAGGTGTTTTTCGCATAAACTCAATGAGACGGGCGACCGCATCCCAATATGGACTTCCCATAACAGAGGTCATAAACGGGGCCTGGAAAACAAGCAACCCAACGATCAGGGGCAGGCCATATACACGCATTGCTATTGACAATGGGCTTGATTCAGGAAAGGACAGTATGAGATAGAAGGTAGAAAATGCGAGGGCTACCCCTGTTGCCTGTCCTACAACACCAAACATGGTCTCACCGAAAGCACACTTCCATTTTGCCATTGCAGGTTGCAGATCTTGTGAACGCAAAGGCTGCCGGCATGAATACGAGTAAGACATCAGCCCCAACGGTCCGAAGAATGCCACAATCAATACCCAAACCATCCGCAAACTCCAGAACACTTGCGTTCCGTGTGTAAAGCGCCAGATCAAAATAGCCACTGACCCTGCAGCCATGATTAACCAGGCCCACAGCACATTTTCCCAAGCAGTTATTTTCTTCCGATATGTCAGGTATTCCTTTAATGCTTGATCAACTGTTTTTTGTGAGAAAAGATCTCTGATTCGAGTAGGCGAAGGGGCTTTGTTTATTTCCTCTGCGACATTAAGTTTAACAACCTCACCGAACTGATGCCAATGATACAGGTAAATTATACCATGCTTTAGATCGAAGGTATTGGAATAAACTGTATTTGCAGAAGGCCCTTCTTGGTGCACAGAATCCAGGATGGATCGAAAACAGTCTGCTGTGAGGTCATCTTCATCTTGGACCTTCTCCAACATAGTAACCGCTGTATCGTATCTCCAGCAAGGGTATCTGCCATTTTTGGGATTGGCTCGGTTGAAATTGGTTGAAACCAGGTATCCGTTGCCTTTCTGTTTTCGGGTAAAAGCGATTTCGCCATCGGGTCCCGCACTGATTATAACCGCATCACCTGTTTTGTCGGCAACATGTAATTGCGCCTTCCATGAATTTTCCCAGGAATGGCTTTTAACAGCATTTATGACTTCTTCCACCGTGGCGTACTTTTTTAGGTTTTCGTAAAACGGATAGTCAATTTTAGGGAGTTCGGGATGGGGGTTTAAGGGAGATTTTGGTAATGCGTTGACATCGTAGGCAAGGCCTTTCTCATTGATGCCGCCCTGAGGCCAAAAGTTGTCAAATCCAAAATACACAACACCGTAGTCTTCATTTGTTGGAGGAACCACCCAGTAGTATGTATTTGGATTGATCCAATCTTCGTTATTTCCGAAGTAAACCTTGACACCGAAGGAAGCGGTGAAAATCGTGCACGATTCAGGAATTAGATCTGAAAAGCTTGCTTCATCGAAATGCTTTTGGCCAAAAGCATTTTTTAGGCATGTTGTTCTATCGGCATTTGAAAGCAATATCCCAACACCCGTAGCCGCTATAACAACTGTAGCCACCGCATAGATGGCTATAGTATTTGTTTTTTTCTTTTTCAAATTTCTGTCTCTAATTAGAATTTCTGTTTAGCAAAGCTTCAAGGCTGTAATCTATTAGAGATAAGGGAGCCAACCGCCCAACGACAAAATCACTGGTTGCAGGGGTTTCCAGTAAACTTGTTCGTGATAATAAAGATTGTAAAACCAAAGCTTTTCATAGCGGCTGAGACTCCTGCAATCCAGTGAATCGCCATGTTATGCGCTAATCAATTAACAAATATGTTTTTGACATGTTTTTGGTTTAAAAAAAATATATATGCTAAACTAATGCAAGTGGTAATATAAGTTGGAATCATACTGTAATATTCGACATGCACGCCTTCAGGAATTGTAGGCAAAGGTATATTCCTGTAGAAATAGCTGGCAATAGCAAAATTGATAGTTCCAGCGCAATTCATTGTAAAAATAAATAGAGATACAATAATTGATACAATCCATCCCCATTTTTTTTGCTTTAAAAGCAGGAATACCTATAATATAAAGTATTGAAAAAAAAGTGACGTTTGATGAATAGAAAATGCTTGTGATGCCCCACCATATACTTTGTGACCCTAATAATAATTTCATGACGCCATATACAACAAGTGTAATGGATATAGCTTTAATTATGTGTTTAGTATTTTGATACATAGTAACAAAAAATTATGGCGCATAACGGTGAGCGTGAGCAGCGGCCCTAATCAGTTTCGAGTCTGTACGGGCCTTTACGTAAAACCGCGATCTTCACGCCGTCTGCTCCACGCTTTTGTTCGGGATTTATCCGCTTAAATACTTGTTAATAACCCCAATACCCTGGTGTCCCGAATTTATCCGATAGTTTTTTTCTATTTTCCCAAATGTATTTCCAGTCAATCTCGTCAACATCAGGCCACTTTTTATGACTGAAAACTCTTTGAGCCTCTTTCTTCCATGCTTTGTCGGGATATTCACCCGCGGATGGACTGCCAGTTAACTGGTTAACAACAATTGATGTTAGAATTGCAGAAGGCC
>JAFDJC010000035.1 GCA_019307665.1 Deltaproteobacteria bacterium
AAAAAATGAAACAAAAAAAAATACTCGTAACAGGAGGCGCCGGTTTTATAGGTTCGAATTTTATTAGGAATGCCCTTGAAAAAAAACCTCTATGGCGGATTGTTAATCTCGATGCACTTACCTATGCCGGGAACCCTGCCAATGTTAAGGGCCTTCCAACAGAACAGTCGGAAAGATACAGATTTATTCATGGAGATATTAGAGACAAAAATCTGGTAAAAGATCTTTTCGAGAAAGAGAAATTTGCCGGAGTCTTTCACTTTGCTGCTGAATCTCATGTCGACCGTTCAATACTTGGGCCTGGTGCTTTTATTGAAACAAATATTAATGGCACTTTCACCCTTCTTGAAGCCTGCCTTAAATACTGGACTGAAAGTGACAGGCCGGATGAATCGGATGAATTCAGATTTATTCATGTTTCAACCGATGAGGTATACGGAAGCCTGGGGCCCGAGGGTTATTTTACTGAAAAAACGCCATATGATCCTTCAAGTCCGTATTCTGCGTCTAAAGCTTCTTCCGACCATCTTGTAAAAGCATATTTTAGAACTTTTGGATTGCCCGCAGTGGTGACAAACTGCTCAAACAACTACGGACCTTTTCAGTTTCCTGAAAAATTGATGCCATTGATAATTCTGAACATCCTTGAAAAAAAAGAACTCCCGGTATATGGAGATGGTAAAAATGTAAGGGACTGGCTTTACGTTATGGATCATTGTGATGCGCTATTAAAGGTTTTTGAAAAAGGGACATTGGGTGAAACATATAACATAGGCGGAGGCGCTGAGTATCAAAATATCGAAATAGTTCAAATGCTCTGTGAAAGACTTGATGAAAGACTTGAAAGGACCGGAACCGATTCCAGTTTTCGCCTGGTCAAATTTGTAAAAGACAGACCAGGCCATGACCGGCGCTATGCAATCGATGCATCAAAAATCAAGAATGAACTTGGATGGGAACCAGCCTATGAATTTAAAGAAGCCATCAGGAAAACGATTGATTGGTATATGAATAATATGGAATGGGTTGATTCAGTTCGTAGCGGTGAATACCGCAGTTGGATTAGCAATAACTATGAAATTCGATAATTTATAAGGCTGCTGATGTTATAGGGGCAGGCTCCAGTGCCTGCCCTGATTATTGTGAACGCAATTATATAGGGCAACCACAGAGGGTTGCCCCTACGAGGATATAATATGAGCAAAAAAGGCATTATTCTTGCGGGAGGTTCAGGAACCAGACTTTACCCGATCACCAGAGTCGTCAGTAAACAACTGCTTCCCGTTTATGATAAACCCATGATTTACTATCCTCTTTCAATCCTTATGCTTGCCGGAATCAAAGATATACTGATCATTTCCACTCCGGATGATTTACCTCTTTATGAAAAATTGTTAAGCGATGGTTCCCAGTGGGGTATTTCTTTCAGCTATGCTCTTCAGCCTCGTCCCGATGGTCTTGCCCAGGCATTTACCATCGGCAGGAAATTTATCGGCAAAGATAATGTTTGTCTTATACTTGGGGACAATATTTTTTACGGCCATGGATTGCCGGAGAAGCTTTCAAAAGCATCATTGCGCGAAAAAGGCGCTATTGTTTTCGGATACTGGGTAAAGGATCCAAAACGCTATGGTGTCGTCAGTTTCAATAAAAACGGGCAGGCTGAAAACATAGAGGAAAAACCGGAAAAACCCCGATCAAACTGGGCTGTCACAGGACTCTATTTTTATGACAACCAGGTAGTTGACATTGCAAAAAACCTTAAGCCTTCAGCCAGAGGTGAGCTGGAAATTACCGATGTAAATCGAATATACCTGGAAGCTAAAGAACTGTTTGTGGAAAAACTGGGACGGGGAATCGCATGGCTTGACACCGGTACCCATGAAAGCCTTATGCAGGCATCAAGTTTCATTGAAGCAATTGAACAAAGACAGGGGCTTAAAGTGTCATGTATCGAAGAGATTGCATACACAATGGGATATATCGATGCTGCACAGGTTGAAAAGCTGGCTCAAGCTCTCATGAAAAACGGTTTTGGTCCATATTTATTGGATATGTTGAAATATGATGAACGAAAGGGATAAATGAAAGTTTTTAGTACGGCATTGGATGGTGTTTTAATCATAGAACCATCTGTTTTTCCAGACAACCGCGGCTTTTTTATGGAAACCTATAACAGGGATAGATATAAAGCCGAAGGCATTGAGACAGATTTTGTGCAGGACAATTTTTCATATTCTGTGCAGGGGACACTCAGGGGGCTTCATTATCAGTTTCCTCATTCTCAGGCAAAGCTTGTGCAGGTACTGGACGGGGCAATTTTTGATGTTGCCGTGGACATCAGACGCGGTTCATCAACTTTCGGGCAATGGACAGGTGCTCAACTGAGCGGAGAGAATAAACGCCAGTTTTTAATACCTGAAGGCTTTGCTCATGGTTTTGCAGTGCTTAGCAAAACAGCAATGTTTACTTACAAGTGCAGTGATTTTTACTCTCCTGAATGCGAAAAAGGAGTGATATGGAATGATCCTGATATCGGAATCGAGTGGCCGGTAACACAACCGATCCTTTCTGACCGTGACAAAAAGTTGTTATTTTTAAAAAATATTGATCAGGAATACTTACCAATAGTTGAAGGTCCAAAGTGAAAGTAATAGTTACAGGTTGCAATGGACAGGTTGGTAAGGAGCTTTGTAAAAAAAGCAAAGAATATGACCTGGAGATAATTTCACTTGACCTGCCCGACTTTGATATAACTGATATGGAAGCTGTAGATGAAATAATTTCCAAAAGCAATATTTCTGCTGTTATTAATGCTGCAGCTTATACTGCTGTTGATAAAGCTGAATCAGAGCCCGATATTGCATTCAATGTTAATCAAAAAGGGCCTGCATATCTTGCGGCATCATGCCGAAAACAAAAAATACCGCTCATTCATATCTCAACCGATTATGTTTTTGACGGTTCGAAAATTGATGCATATATTGAAACAGACCCTGTTTCACCGGTCGGGGTTTACGGAAAAAGTAAAGCAGCAGGGGAGGCGGATGTAAGAAAAATATTGGCGGAACACGTCATTCTACGTACAGCCTGGCTTTGCAGCGAGCACGGAAACAATTTTGTTAAAACTATGATTAGACTGGGGCAGGAAAGAAATGAGATCGGAGTTGTCGCAGACCAGTATGGATGTCCGACATTTGCTAATGACATAGCTGAAGCGCTACTTGATATTGTTGGTAAGATCGCTATAAAAAATGATATCGCCTGGGGCACTTACCATTATTGCGGAAAAGGTGTTACAACATGGTATGGATTCGCAAAAGAGATCCTGGAATTGGCAGGCGAATATACAGGCTTGAAGGTTCGGAATATTGTTCCGCTTACCACCAAAGAATATCCTACACCTGCGAAAAGACCGGCAAATTCAGCACTGGACTGTACTTTGCTTAAAAACAATTTTAATATTTTCCCTAAACCCTGGCAAAATAGCCTTGATGATCTTGTAAAACGTCTTTTTGATTATTCAGCAGATGAATAGCAGCAGGATATACCACGTGCAAGGATAGTTTGAATTTTATCCAAAACAGGGCATTCGTCAATACACTCTGGAAACTTTTCTCTTGTATTGCATTCTCTGCAAGGGCTTTTAATAAAATAACCTATCTCAAAATCAAACTTATCTCTTCTAACCGTCATTTCAAATTCTACCTTCTAACTTATTCTTGTATTTTCCTTACTCTCCTGTAAATCTATAAAATATCACATCGGTTTTTCCATAACAAGAAAAATTGCCGGAAAAATTAGCAGATAGATTTTCAAGACTTGACACCTTGGGAGTGAAAACTTAAATTTTATTTTTATCTTTGACTAAAATTTGGCAGTCTCGTACAAAGTCAAATATATTTAAATAACCAAACAAGGAATATTAATCATGGATATCATTAAACCATATTCGCGCCAGTCTTTTCTTATAATAATATTCATTATGGGTTTGCTGTTTATGATCACGGTTGTCGCTTTTTATTTTGGCATTGATCTTATTTTTTCAAATATCACAATTACAGGAAAGATCAATGAAGGTGTTAAGCATATGGTCGATAAAATAAATCATTTTGCTTTACTACAACAGAATCTCAGAACATATTTTGTGCCGGTTTCCGCTATTTTGTTTTTTTCAACCGGATTTGTTTTATGGCTTATTCTAAAGCTGTTACTGTCTAAAACCTTGATGAATAAGGCAGATTTTGAAAAAAAAGAAGCTGAAATTGTAACAGATCCGGAAAAGAAGAAAAATAATGACCGTAGATATTTTCTGCATCTTTTATCTGTTTTACAGCGTGAAGGTCGTCTTGTGGATTTTTTCTCCGAAAACCTGGAACTGTATAACGATGCGCAGATTGGAGCAGCTGTACGCAGTATCCATGAGTCTTGTAACAAGACAATGAAAAAATATCTGAACCTGCTTGCAGTCATAGATAAAAACGAAGGGGAAGAAGTTATTGTTGAACCGGGCTTTAATCCGAACGCGATAAAGTTGACCGGGAATGTTACCGGCGAACCGCCGTTTAACGGGATACTGCGTCACAGGGGATGGAAAGCGTCTAAATCCGATTTGCCGGTTCTTTCCGATACTAAAGATTCGACGGTGATTGCTCCGGCTGAGGTTGAGATTGAATAAACAACAGGGTGCAGTTGTCAGGGTGTAGGGTGCAGGAAAAGATTAAGCCCGGGCAGGAGCCGATTCAACGGGCAACACCGGCAACTCGTGCCGGTACCCGAAGGGCAAGAGAAAAAATTTGGAACACGATGGGCAACGATATGTAATTGGAATCGATCTCGGCACGACAAATTCAGCTGTATCTTATGCAGACCTTCAGCCTGGTCTTCAGTCCGGCAAAGAAAAACCTGATATAAAAATCTTTAATGTGCCTCAGCTTACAGGACCGGGAGAGTTTTCAAGGCTACCGGTTTTGCCTTCGTTTCTCTATATTCCAGGGAAATATGATATATCGGAATCAGCAATTTCCATTCCCTGGAAAACAGAGAGCGATAATTTTTCAGGCGTCTTTGCAAGGGATCATGGTTCAAAGGTTCCTGCGAGGCTTGTTTCTTCAGCCAAGAGCTGGCTGTGCCATTCACATGTTGACAGAAAGTCTAGAATTCTTCCTTGGGGAGCGGGTGATGATGTTTACAAAGTGTCTCCTGTGGAAGCTGTTAGCGAGTACCTGAAACATATCCGAAAGGCATGGAATTCATTCCAGGAAGATGATGAGGATTTGTTTCTTGAAAACCAGCTTGTCGTCATCACCGTTCCTGCTTCTTTTGATGAAGTCGCCCGCGACCTAACCGTGGAAGCGGCATATTCAGCGGGGCTTAAAAACATCACTCTTCTTGAGGAGCCGCTTGCCGCTTTTTACAGCTGGCTTATCCGGCACGAAAAAAAGTGGCATGAGCATGTAAAGCCGGGAGAACTTATCCTGGTCTGTGACGTGGGTGGCGGAACAACCGATTTTACACTTATTTCATTAAGGGATGTTGATGGAAGTCCTCGTTTTGAAAGAATTGCCGTAGGAGACCATCTGATTCTCGGCGGGGATAATATCGACCTGGCCCTTGCAAGAAAGATTGAAAACAAAGCCGGGAAGAACAGGCTTGCCCTGAACAAGGACAGGTGGAAAAATCTTTGCCACCAGTGCCGGCAGATCAAGGAAAATATTCTCGACAACAAAAGTGATTCGGAAAAAATCGTTATGATGGGCGATGGGCGCAGCCTGATTGCAGGAACTATCTCAGCCGAGTTAAGACGACAGGAACTTGAAGAAACGTTACTCGATGATTTTTTCCCCCTTGTCGATGCGTTAACTAACATGCACGAGGCAACTGATGATGGTATAACCGAGTTCGGCCTTCCTTTTGAACAGGAAACCGCTATTACAAAACATATGGGTTGGTTTCTGGAAAATCACCGAAAAGATGTAGAAAAAATTTTAAATAAAGAGCCGCTTCCTGATTTGATCATGTTTAACGGAGGATCGCTAAAATCAGATATCATTCAAAATAGAATAAGGAAGGCGGTAGGCCACTGGTTTAGTATCAAAGATGATGATTTGCCGAGAATTCTTGAGAACCCGGAACCTGACCTTGCTGTGGCGCTAGGCGCTTCATATTACGGTCTTGTTAAGACAGGAATAGGAGTACGTGTAGGAAGCGGAAGTCCGCGAAGTTATTATCTTGGAATTTTGAAAAAGGGAGAAAACGACAGAAGCAGAAAGGCGCATGAGGCGGGCAAAGCGATCTGTCTTGTGGAAAGAGGGTTAGATGAGGGTTCGTCCATTGAACTTGAGGACAAACGATTTGAAGTTCTTGCAAATCAGCCTGTAAGTTTTGACCTTCATAGTTCAACTTTTCGTTCAGGAGACAGGTGTGGAGATTTGGTGGAAATTGATGATACTTTCACGCCTCTCCCACCCATCAGAACTGTGATTACTTTTGGTAAAAAAGAGAAAAAAACCAGTGTGCCCATAAAAATAGAGGCTGAATATACTGAAATGGGATGTATTTCTCTTTGGTGCCGTTCTCTTGTAAGTAATCACAGGTGGCAGCTTCAGTTTCAACTTCGTGAAGCGGAAGGCAAATCCGATGTTCGTGAAACAGAAGTTTTTGATACGACAGTTGTCGGAAGCGCATGCGTTGAGATAAAAAATGCATTTAAAAGTAAAACCGACAAACAGCCGCTTGCCGGCCTGGTAAAATCATTATCGGAAAGAATCCAAAGACCAAGGGAAAAATGGCCCATTTCTTTTATTCGAAGCCTTTCTGATGAGCTGATCAGGAATATAGACATGCGAAAAATATCCCCTGAACATGAAATACGATGGTTGAATCTTACTGGTTACACGTTGCGGCCTGGGTTTGGAGACAGTCTGGATCCTCAAAGAATAAAATCATTATGGAAAATATATTCAAAGGGGCAGGTGCATAAGAACAATGTACAGGTTGCGTCCGAGTGGTGGATCATTTGGCGTAGAATAGCTGGAGGATTGAAATCAGGCCAACAACGGCAGTTTATTCAAGATCTTTCTCCGCTGATCATGCCGAAAAAAGTAAAATCCGTAAAGCTGCCGCCCCAGGAAATTATTGAAGTCTGGATGGCTGTTGCCAACATGGAAAAACTTCTTGTGAAAGATAAAGTTAAACTTGGCAGGACATTGCTTGCAGGGCTTAAACCCAAGAAAACAACACCGCAACTATTTTGGGCCATGTCGCGAATTGGTGCACGTGAGTTGCTCTATGGTTCTGCTGACCGTGTTATACCTCCTGAAGAAGCCAAGTCATGGATTGATAGCATATTGGAGCAGAATTGGAACAATCATAAACCCGTTGGGAAAGCTCTCATACAAATTGCTCGTAAAACGGGTGATCGTGTGAGGGACCTTGAGCCGGCTGTAGTAGATAAAATAATAGAGTGGCTTTCTCGGAATAATATGCTGAATGATACTGCAAGATGTTTAACGCAGGTGGTTCCCATGGCAGGCGATGAAGAAACAGAGGTTTTTGGTGAGGCGTTACCCTCAGGTTTTGTTTTACATGATTGATGGCTTCGTATAGCTCTTGTCATAATAGCGTTCTGTTTCAATGTAATGTATTTATAATTTGGGTAACACCGGCAACTCGTTGCCGGTGCCCAAAGGGCAAGAAGAGATCAAAAAAATTACGTCTATTCTTAGCATCTTGTGCTAGCGCACCCAGACAACAAGTTATCTGGGCCACCCTTATTACAACTACATGAAAACACTTAAATTGTGTAATGATCAAAAAAAAGAAAATTTTATTTTTAGAATCGTTTTACGGGGGATCTCATAAAGATTTTGCAGACGGACTGGTTTCAGAATCACAACATAAAATAGAACTTGTTACTCTTCCGGCAAGATTCTGGAAATGGAGGATGCGGGGGGCTGCTCTTTACTTTTTTAAAAAAATAAAATCATTTTCCGAGTATGACGGATTGATTGTTACAGACCTGATGAGCCTCGCAGACTTGAAGGCTCTAAGCGGAACGGCTTTTCCTCCTTCAGTTGTTTACTTACATGAAAATCAACTGACATACCCGACAGCGCCCGACGAATCCGTGGATTACCAGTTTGGTTTTACAAATCTCACAACAACGCTGGCAGCAGAAAAAGTTATTTTCAATTCACACACTCACTATAATGCTTTTTTTTCAGCTTTGCCCGGTTTTTTAAACATGATGCCTGAATATCATCCAAAATGGGCAATAAAGGAAATACAGGACAAGTCCGATGTCATTTATCCGGGTATCAGTTATTCGGACTGTCGGTTAAAAAAAAAGAATAAAAACATTAAAAAAACCCCTTTGATCATTTGGAACCACAGGTGGGAGTTTGATAAAAATCCGCAGGATTTTTTTTATGCGCTCGATAGGGTTTCGGAAAAAGGATTTGATTTCAAAATTGCCCTACTCGGAGAAAACTTTCAGATCAAGCCAAAAGAGTTTATCGCGGCAAAAGAGAGATATGGGGATAGAATAATTGTGTATGGCTATGCCGAATCAAAATCAGATTATGCAAAATGGCTTTCAAAAGGGGATGTTGTTATCAGTACGGCGATTCAGGAAAATTTCGGGATATCGATTGTTGAAGCCGTCAGGGCAGGCTGCATACCTTTTGTTCCTGATCGACTTTCCTATCCTGAAATAATTCCAGACGACTATCATAAAGACTTTCTTTTTACCGACAGAGACAATCTGGTTGACAAGCTTATTAAACTTTTTTCTAAAACAAGCGACGGCATCAAAGAGAAGGTATGCGAGCTTTCACGCCATATGGAAACATTTTCCTGGGAAAACAGCATTAAAGATTACGATGAAATGCTCGAAGAACTTTCTTCACGTTCCAGAAACTTATGATATTCGTACATTTTTGATAAAGATTTTACGGCCTGTTCAGGAGTCGGATAGAAAACACCCTTATATTGTTTCCCCTTAACAGGATAAACGGTATTATCTTCTTCATACATCACCATGCTAACGCCCAATGCCGGCTTATGGCTTTGCTCCATCAAGTCAACAATATGTTCTGCGTATTTTTTTTCAGATTCTGCCAGCGCTTTATCAACAGCATCAAGAAATTCAGATGAAGAATTTGGATCGCACTTTCTGACTGAATCCGTAAGACGTGTCACCATGTGACGCTTGCCCATTATTCCCAAGTTTATTACAGCATCGCACCCGTCCCATTCCAGGAGTTTTTTCATCACAGTCATCGGAATCGACATATCGTTTTCACCTACAAGGTCAATTGGATTAGAACGGCTCCAATAGGGTGGCAAAATCCGATCTATTTTTTTGATTAGCTCTTTGGACAGCTCCGGTATTTCAAGCCCATAAGCTTCGCAAAGATCCGCTGTTACGACTCCCCAGCCGCCGCCGAGCGTCATGATGGCAACCCGGTTGCCCTTAGGGAGGGGAAGTGATGAAAAAGCAGCTGAAAGATCAAGAAGATCCATCGGTTTTTCCACCTTTACTATTCCCGCCTGTTTACATACTGCATTAAAAATACGTGTGTCAGAACTTAGCGCTCCTGTATGACTCAATGCAGCCCTGTTCCCGGCTTTGGTCTGGCCGCCTTTTAGCAATACAATCGGTTTTTTTCTACTAACTCTCCTGGCGCTTTCAAGAAAACGTCGTCCATTCTTAAAGCTTTCTATGTAAAGCATTACGATTTCTGTCACGGCGTCTACCTCAAAGGCGTCAAGGTAGTCTTCTATGGTTATCATGGCCTCATTTCCGGAGCCACAAAAACATCGAATTCCGATGCCTTGAAGCTCGGCAAATGCCAGAAGCTGATTTCCCATATTTCCTGATTGAGCTAAAATACTGGTTGAGCCGGGCTTGGGTCTGAAATGCGTTCCTGAACAATAAAAATTGATATGAGGGTTACAGATTCCCATTGTGTTAGGACCGATGATACGGACACCTGCCTTGCGTGCCTGGTCGATAAGTTCTTCTTCTTTTTTCCTGCCTTCTTCACCTGTTTCAGCAAATCCTGATGCGATGAGCAGCATATTTTTAATCCCTTTCTCCTTAAATTCCGGGATTAATTCCGGGACGAATGCGGCCGGAATTGTAACCACCGCAACATCCACAGTGCCTGGGATTTCAGAAATATTCCTGTAAACTTTTTTGCCTGCAATGGTTCCGCCTTTTGGGTTTACAAGATATATTTCACCTTCAAAACCACCGCTGATTACGTTTGTCAGCAGCGTATAACCCCATTTGCCAAGCGTTCCGGATGCGCCGATAAATGCAACTGATTTGGGATAAAACAGGGCGCCCACAGCTTCAGGATCAATGGGAGGAAGAAACTTTGTATCCTTGATAATGTCATCTTTTATGACAAGTGCATCAACGGCTATCGGTTTACCTTCAGGTGTAATAAGCAAAGGATTGATATCAATTTCGGAGATATCCGGACATTCTACAGCAATCTGTGACAAACCTGTTAATGTTTGGATCATCAAGTTACGCGCAACCGTTTTTTCCCCTCTGAAATCACCTAGTAACGCCTTTGAATTGATCTGATCAAGCATCTCACCTGCGTCGCCTTCGGTGAGAGGTGCTACGCGAAATGTAACGTCCAAAAGCGCTTCCGTAAAAACACCGCCAAGCCCAAACATAATCACAGGGCCGAAATGCTGATCTCTGAACATCCCGGCCACAAACTCCCGTTTGCCTTCAATATAAGGCTGGACAAGAAAACCTTCGAGATCATCTCCGGCTTCCTTGATTGTTTTATCACAAGCTTTTTGAACAGCATCTTTATTGGTAAGATGAATATGCACAAGACCGCGCTCTGTTTTGTGCAACAGCGATGCCCCTGCGCCTTTTATGACCACAGGAAAACCGATTTTTTCAGCACTTTTTAAGGCATCATCGGCATCTTTGGATAAAAGTTCATCAACGACAGGAATATTGTATTGCTTCAATAATTTTTTTGATTCATGTTCTGAAAGAGCTGTGCCGTTTTTGTTTGTTATCATGTAACTCCCCTTATATTTTTTTCAAATTGAACCTTCCCCAAAAAAGTGGACACGGGGCTAAGCCGCTTTTCTCATATTGCTGTTTTGACCACAAAATTGCCTTAATGGGGGAAATTTCTTCTAAAGTCAAATGAAAATATAATGAAATATAATATATTGATTTTTTATTAAAACGCTGCTAACAAATTTGAGGCTGGATAGAATTAAAATAATATCTTACGGAGATCAGACATGGCAATAATAAACAGTTTACTCGATACTGACTTCTATAAACTTACAATGGCTCAGGCGGTTCTTCATAAGTATCCTGCAATAGCTGTGCGCTATAAATTTAAATGCTGGAATAATAAAAAATTTCCCTGGATCGATGAAATTAACAAGGAAGTTGATCACCTTTGCTCCCTCAGGTTTGACGATGATGAAATTCATTACTTGTCCACGTTTTCTTTCTTTAAGGCTGATTTTATTGAATACCTGAAAATGTTTCAGCTAAACCGAAGCTATATAGATATATCAGAAGATAAAAGCGGAGACCTCAAGATAGATATTAAAGGTCCATGGATCGCAACGATACTTTTTGAAGTTCCTGTTCTTGCAATTATCAGTGAAACTTACTCAAAACATCAGCCCAATACAGATTCAGGTAGTCATGATACGGACGTTGCCCATAAAACAGGCTCTGAAAACCTGATGAAAAAAATTGACTTCTTGACTGATCTTTTAAAAACCGGACAGATTCCTAATTTCAGATTTGCAGATTTTGGTACAAGAAGACGTTATTCGCATGAATGGCATTCAAATTTGCTGGACATTTTGAAAGGAAAATTCAGGTCCCATCTTTTTGTGGGTACCAGCAATGTCTATTTTGCAAAAAAATATAAAACAAAACCCATAGGAACAATGTCCCATGAATGGCTGCAGGGACATCAGCAGCTTGGCGCACGATTTGCGGACAGTCAAACAGCTGCATTGGAAAACTGGGCTCAGGAATACAGGGGAGACCTTGGAATTGCTTTGTCCGATATTGTCGGCTTTAAAGCATTTCTTAGGGATTTTGACCTTTATTTCGCAAAACTGTTTGATGGGTGCAGGCATGACAGTGGCGATCCGGTTTCATGGTGCGTAAAACTGATTGAGCATTATGACAAACTTGGAATTGATCCGAAAACAAAATATGCCGTATTTACTGACAGTCTTGATTTGGAAAAGGCTGTGGAACTCCACCAGACATTCTACGAAATGATCAATATGTCGTTTGGTATAGGTACAAACATTACCAATGACGTTGGACTTCAACCACCCTCAATTGTTATTAAGATGGTCGAATGCAATGGCCAGCCTGTTGCAAAGATATGCGACAGCGAAGATAAGGGGATGTGTGAAGATTCTGAATTTTATGCATACCTTAAAAAAGTTTATAAAATTCAATAGTCAATAAGCCTTTTTTTTTAATCTTCATTCCTTTAGGAGGGTCATATGTCGATTAAGCAAATTGCGGTATGCACTGATTTTTCTGACAATGCAGAAAAAGCCTTTGGCACAGCACTTGAGATAGCCGGACAATATAAGGCGAAACTGGTTGTATTGCATGTCATGCCTCCCATCGTCAATCCTGTCTATTCAGATTTTGATTCTGTTGTCATGACCGGACCTGAAAAGTCAATTATCCTCGAACTTGAAGAAAGGATGGAACAGGAATATGGGGCTAGGATCGGAGAGAGTGTCCATTATGAACTTACTGTTCTTGACGGTCATGTTTCGACTTCGATTATTAAGTTTCTTGAAGAAAACAGTATTGATCTGGTTGTACTGGGGTCTTTTGGTCTCTCAGGAATGGGGCTTGTTATATTCGGTAGTGTAGCAAAGAGAGTCTCCCACAAAGCGCCTTGCTCGGTCATGATAGTACGTGAGCGAGAATAAGTTTCATTAGCTGAAAATAAGTGACCGAATAACTAATGGGATAAATGACCGGTGATGTAATAGGATTATACGGCCAGGCGGTTAACCGATAATATCGATTACCTTGCCAAGCATTTCATCATAAGACTGAATAATTTTCAGATTTGCTTCAAAGCTACGTTTTGTGATCATGGACTGTGCAAACTCTTCCACAAGATCGACGTTCGACAATTCTCTTTCAAGAAGACATTTTCACCCCAAGCGCACTAAGGGCGGCGATATTATTGTATACTGACACCATAATATAACCTTCTCATTCAAATTTAAAGATGGTATATCTGATAGTATATCTTATGTAAATTTACTGTAAATTCCATGCGAGTATTGGAAACATTTGTAAAATTATATGTAAAAGCTTGAAAAACAATATTTTTTTTAGTTCAATGACCATTAAATTTCAACCCGGGCATATACGATATATTTTATATCGACCAACTTTTGTTATAAAGTGAGACAATTTTTGTAATTTTTTTGCCCGGTTTTTAATCAACAAGGAAATATTTATATGAAAAAAGTCGTAAAAGTTTTTTTGCTGGCAGCTTTGTTATTGATTGTCAATCAATTGGCAGCATTTGCAGGTCCGGAAACCCCTGTGCAAATTTCATGGGGCATGTTGCTTATAAATCTGTTCGGAGGACTCGCTTTTTTTCTGTATGGAATGGAAAAAATGAGCGATGGAATGAAGCATACGGCAGGCAACAAGATGCGCAACATCATAGGCGCCCTGACAAAAAATCGTGTTATAGCTCTTTTTGTTGGTGCATTTGTTACCATGGTAATTCAGTCCAGCAGTGCAACAACTGTTATGTTGGTCAGTTTTGTTCAGGCAGGGTTGATGAGTTTTGTACAATCGACTGGTGTTATTCTCGGTGCTGATATCGGGACAACGATAACTGCCCAGCTTATTGCCTTTAAGCTTACAGATTATGCTCTTTTGATGCTTGCGATCGGTTTCTCGATGCGATTGTTCGGGAAAAGCGAAAATATCCGAAATGTTGGTGATGTTGTCCTTGGATTTGGAATTCTTTTTTACGGCATGAAACTGATGAGCGATGCCATGAAACCATTGAGGGTATATCCTGAGTTTATCAATCTTTTGAAGGGTCTTGAAAATCCTCTTTTAGGTATAATGATAGGTGCCGTATTTACTGCTGTTATTCAAAGCAGCAGCGCCTTTACAGGTATAATAATTGTTCTGGCGCAACAGGGATTGATAACCCTTGAAGCCGGTATCCCTCTCATTTTTGGAGCAAACATAGGAACATGTATAACAGCTGCTCTTGCCAGTATCGGGACATCACGTGATGCAAAGCGTGTAGCTCTTGCCCATGTATTATTCAAGGTCTCAGGAGTCATGCTGTTTATTTTCTGGATTCCGCAATTTGCGGACCTGATCAGATATATTGCAATGAAATTCGATTCAGGGGCCGCCCGGCAGATTGCAAACGCGCATACCATATTTAACGTCAGCCTCGCTCTTGTATTTCTACCGCTGACGGGAATTTTTTCAAAAATAATTCTAAAAATACTGCCTGAACCTGAAGTGGAAAAAGGCATTATTCCTGCCACCTGGCACCTCGATGATACTTGTATATCAACACCGGCAATCGCAATAAGTCTTGCCAGGGCTGAAATCGCCAGAATGGCAAAACTCCTTGAAAGAATGCTGAGTGCGATTATCATTCCATTTATGTCTGATAAAAAACTGATTCAGAGAGAACAGTCCATTACCGATGAGGCAGATCTGTATATTAGTGAAATACCTACCCAAGATGAGTTTTTTCCTCACCTTTCCCTTATTGAAGGGCTTGACATGCGTGAGGAAAAAATCGACTTTCTTGAAGAAAAAACAGTAAATTATCTTTTAAAGGTAATGGGGCATGGGGTTCCGGACCAACAGGCATGTGAAGTATATGCCATGATATCCATCATAAAAGACATTGAAAGCATTGGTGACATTATACACCGCAATATGCTACCCCTGATATCTAAAAAACAGGCCCTGGAAACCGATTTTTCATACGAAGGCAAGGAAGAGCTAATGATTTATCATGCCAAAGTCAGAAAACAAGTCCATTTGATACGAGAGGCATTTAGTGAAGGCGATCCTGAAACAGCGTTGAGGATCATGTCAAAAGAGAGAAAGTACCTTGACCTTGAATCACAATATAGAATACTTCACCTTGAAAGAGTCCTTCATAACCGCATTGAATCTGTTGAAACAAGTGAAGTGCATATGGAACTGATGGATCTCATGAAACAGATCATTGTATATTCATCAAACATTGCTAAAACTTTTGTAACATCCTGCTCTAGTGTCAGCGCGGAAAAAAACAACCTGGGAAAAAATCGGCTTTAGTATTTTCTTTTAGTGTTTTTTTTACCCACAAAAACACTGCGCCACTTTTCAGCCCTTACCCAACCGTTACGTTTTTCAAGGAGTCTTCTTCTCTCATCTCCTTTTCGTCTTTCAATTCCGTTCTTATTGAAATAATTTAAATCATATGCAGATCGGCGGTCTTTTCTAATTCGACGTTCGATTAATGAGCGTTGCCTGCGAATGTCTTCCAGGGTTATATTAACTGTTTTAACAGTAGGTTTTTTGTTTTGATTAAAGAATCGCTTCATGCTATATGCTTGTATGTAATTTAACTCTGCAATTCAACAAGGAACACATAAATATATTAAATTCGATGCTAAATGTCAAGGAATTGCATAAA
>JAFDJC010000208.1 GCA_019307665.1 Deltaproteobacteria bacterium
CTACTAAGGCTTTCGAGAGCAATTACCATCAGCAAGGATCCTGAAGAGGTCGCATTGTTGACAACGGAAAGCGTTACAACAGCAATGGATGTAAAAGGATGTGCGCTATTTCTGATTGATAACAAAAGCCATGAATTAAAAGTAGCCGCATCATACGGTCTCAGCAACGAATATATTAATAAAGGCCCGGTCAGTTCATTGCAATCAATTGCCCAATCGCTAAAAGAGGGGCCGGTAGCCATTTATGATGTCAATGATGATCCGAGAATTCAGTACCCTGAAGAGGCTATGAAGGAAGGCATTGCTTCGATCCTCTCGGTACCCATCATTACTCATGGCTCAATAAACGGCGCACTGCGAGTATATACTTCTGAACACTGGGAGTTTACTCTGAGAGATGTCAATCTGATACAGTCGATTGCCCAGATTTCAGGAATGGCTTTGGAAATCTGCAGACTCCACAAAGGCTACAAGACTAGTATCGAAATTTTAAAAACAATGAGAGATCCAAAAGAATTTAGATCCAGAGGCTGGACTCCACACGAGGGTGTGCCTGTCAGCGTGGGTATTCGGGCTGCCAAATAACGTTTATACATAAGGCATATAGCAGACAAGGTGTTTGTTAGCATTTTTTTCTAACAAACACCTTGATGGCTTAGGGGGTATTTATTGCCCTTATTCGCTCCAAAACAGGCGGATGGGAATAGTTCAGGAATACATAAAGAGGATGAGGAGTCAGGTTCGTCAGATTCCTGACAGACAATTTTTTTAATGACTCGGACATCGCATTTGGATTCCCGGTGGTTTTTGCCGCAAACCGGTCTGCTTCATATTCATTTTTTCTTGAAAAGTATTGCAGGAAAAGCCCGACAAAAAGATCGATGGGCGCATAAAGCATCCCAAAAAAAATAAGTCCGGCATGGACTGATTTATATTCCATGTAAAACGCATCAAAAAGCTCTTGCCTTGAAATAAAGAGTGACAGCAGAAAAAAAACAATGCCGGTCTGAAGAACACCGATTGCCATCATCTTTAAAATATGCTTTTTTTTATAATGCCCCATTTCATGAGCAAGGATAGCAACAAGTTCTTCAACGGAATGTTGTTCTATCAGAGTATCGAATAGTACTATTCTTCTGTTCTTCCCAAATCCTGTAAAAAAGGCATTTGCCTTGCTCGATCGCTTTGAGCCATCCATAACAAAAACATTTTTCAGGGGGAATTGAATGGATTCCGCATATGCCATAACTGCATCCTTCAGTTCTCCCTCAGCCATTGGTTCAAACTTGTTAAACAAAGGCATAATCCACATGGGTGCGATGTACTGGATTGCCAGGATAAAAACAGTAACCACGATCCAGCAATACCACCAGGCATTAGAACCGGCATAAATAAAAAAACCGAGCACACCTGCCAGGAGCGGAACCCCTATCAGCATTGCCAGAACAAATCCTTTTACCCTGTCTATAATAAAGGTAACCCACCCTGTCTTATTAAATCCGAATCGTTCTTCTATGACAAAAGTCGAATAGATACTGAAAGGGAGGGATAAAAGTACCTTGAAAAATATCAGAATGCCGATATACATCAGCCCTGTTAAGACAGGCCCCCTGCCCCATGAACGCGTCCAGTTATCAAGATATGGAAACCATTTTCCGAACCAGAACAAAAGAGTTATTGAAAGGCTGACAACTGAAACAATCCAGCTGAAACCAGTGTTCACGCGCAAGTATTCTTGAGATTGCCGATATTGATCTTCATCGCACATACCGCTAAAGGCTTTGGGCAGATCATTGCCGGCCATTCTCAGATTAAGAAAATCAGCCAAACCATTAGTCATGACCTCAACAATCATGGCAAAGAGAATAATTACTGCGATGTAGTTCATTGGCTATTTTTTTGGCAAGCTGGAAGCCGAAAACCGGCGGAGGTTATTGTTTCCGGCCTAAACCCTACAGGAACTGATTATTTGTTAATCTTTTCTCTTAGTTTACCGGAACATACAAATGTGACTACCTTTCTGGCGTCGAGCATCATATCTTCGCCTGTTGCGGGATTTCTACCTCGTCTTGCTTTTTTTTCCTTGGCAGTGAACTTTCCAAAACCGCTAATCATAACGCTGTCACCGCTTGCTAACGTTTTTTTTATAATTTCAAGAAGTGTCTCGGTGACTTCAACAGAATTGTTTCTGGAAAATCCAGTTGTTTCCTGGATGGAATCGACGATCTGGCTCTTTGTTAATGTCATAGGTTTAATACTCCTTTTTTTTCTTTTAAGCAAATCCCGTCAAAGCAAGAACTGGTGCAATAAAATGCTCTACTGTTTGAGCAGACCTAAATTTTTTACTGTTATGTTTCTGTTTTGTCAAGCAAATATATTAAAAAAAATTCTATTCCCATATAAAATATGTGACAGCAACTGCCCCGTTATCGCCAACTTCAACGGCCTCATAACTTTTAATGTTATTGTCTGAGTCATATTCGTATTCATATGTTGCCACGTATGTTTCCGTTCCTCCCCCAACAGTAGTAATATTAGTTGTTGTTGTTACGATATTGCCAAGGTCGTCGTCGTAACCGATCGTTATCGTTATTACCGACTGAAATTCACCGGAACCATCAGGATTTGCTAAAAACTTAATCCTGTCGCCGTGTGAGTTAAAAACTATAATTTCATCTATACTATCATCATCATCGGTGTAATGCTCTTTAAAATATGCGCCTACTTCTGTAACATAATCACTAGCATCATAATCATAACGCCATGTTTCATCGGGGTCACCATCTTTCGAAGACGAGTTGTAAATTTCTTCCTTGTCTATTACGCCATCATCATAGGAATAATCTATTATTTTATTGACTGTCCCGTCCCCGCCGGTGTCATATTCTATTTCATCAAGCACACCGCTATCAACATTGTATTCAATAATCTCATCAGGTTCGCCGGCTGGGTCTCCATTACCATCAGTAGAATAATGTTCTTTTTTCTCTAAATAACCGTCGGAATCGTACTCATATGCATAGACTTCATCAATAATCCCATTATTGTCAATGTCTATTCTAAGTTGTGTTAATGTCAAGTTTGTCTGAGATGTATCATCGCTATTCAAAGATCCCACAGGAGTTGTCAGGATATCTCCTGTATCACCACCGCTTGTCACCTCAACTATTATCTGATCATCCTGCCATTCCAACAGAATTGTTTCGCCGCCTGATGAAGCTTCATCATCAGATCCACCGGTAGCGACTATAGCCATTAACCCGAAAACAACCATACATCCCAAGCATAGATGCCTCAGCCATTTCAGTATTTTTGTTTTTTGCCTGTTCATTGTGTTTCTCCTCTTTTAACGGTTTTGACAAGAAACCAATAGGCAGTGATTGAACCTGCCGTAATTGCTGCAAGATCAGCCCAGTCAAAAACCCCTTTTTGAAAATAGTTTACAGTATTTTCAAGGAGCGGCAACCCATTAAACCACTCTGGAACCAGTTTTACGGCAAATGAATCAAAATGCTGCCCTATTTCAAATGCGCAGTCAACAATAAACCAACAAATTGTAACCAACAGCACGAAAGGAGTCCTCCCGTAATCAGAATAAACGCAAAGACATGGGAAAACGCCGGCAAAATCCCCCCTAATTTGCCGAACAGGGCAGGAAAAATGCCGTATAAACTGACACCCGGATAACTGTTGATGACAAAATAGGTATGACCAGCCGGTCTATCAACAAGATACACAAACGTGCCTATCAAAAGAACAAGAATACCGATAACAACACGAATCGTATCCATCCTGCAATCAACTGCCGCTTTCATGATTTATAATCTGAAAAATCGCCTCTGCAAGCAGGAGATCTTCCTTGGTTGTGATCTTTATGTTGTACTTGCTGCCGCAAACAATTTTGACCGGATGCCCGAGATATTCAACCAACGAAGCGTCATCTGTCCCGTAATAGCCGTCTGCCTTTGCAGATTCATGGGCCTCCATTATCAAAGCGCACTTAAACGCCTGCGGAGTCTGGGCAAGCCATATGGAATCCCTTTGAACCGTTTTATCTATTTTGCCTATTTTATCCGTGTTCCTAACCATGTCTACTCTTTTCAATGTATCAAAAGCAGGAACTCCAAGGATACATGCCCCTGATTTTCCGGCTTCACTGATACATTCTTTAATATGACCTGGAGAAACAAAAGGACGTACGCCATCATGGATTACGACGATATCTTCTCTATCATTTGTCGCTCGTATCACCCGGAGACCATTATACACTGAGTCCTGTCGTTCCCTTCCGCCGGGTGCCAGATCAATCTCTTTTTTCAGGTCGGGCAGCCCAAGAATCAATGAACGACAGTAATCAACGTCTGTTTCCGGAACAACTAAACAGATATCATCGATCTCATTTAACTGATCAAAAACCCGCAGGGTATGAACGAACACAGGACTGTCGACAAGATTGAGATATTGCTTCCGGATCTTTTGCTTCATCCTCAAGCCTTTGCCGCCGGCAACAATTAGGGCTGTCACTTTCATTTGGTATGGGTCCGAATTATTTAAGATAGCTCAACTCGGCAGGAAGAGAAGTGCCCTTGCCCATGGTGTCTTCACCGTAGTTAACACCGGCCAGGATGGCAATATCGTCAAGCGCACGGGCATCACCTTCGAAAACGACCTCTTTAATATTCTCTTTATGAATCTTTCCCCCTGCCCACTGGATATCGAGCACGCTTCCTGCATCAAACCGGTCTTCTCCAATGCACAATTCAACCTGACCGCCATAGTATCTGACAATTTTGCTGACCAGCAGGCTTGGCCTGGCATGGAAGCCAAGCTTTACAGGAATGCCGACCTTGATGGAAGAACGCTCAATATTCTCGTTTAAAATATCCCCGGCTATTTTTTTCCCCCGGGATAAAAAATGACATGTATAATAAAGACCATAATTAATCGTCCTGTCCAGTAGAACTTCAGGATCAATTAACTGCTCCAGCCGACTCCTGACTTTCTTATGTCGAGTCTTATAGCCTGTCTCATAGAGGTGGCGTTCATAGAAATGCAAAAGCCTGCCCATGATCTGGAGGATATGAAATACTACTGAGAAATGGCTTCTGAGCTGTTTGTGTTTACGGTTCCCGAATCTGTAGCCGCCATGGATTACATATGAGTCAAACGAGGACTGCAGGTTATGAACAACCATTTCAAAACGCCTTATCTCGACCTCATTGACCTTTTCAGGAACAATCTCCATGATTTCTGATATTTTGTAAGGTTCATAGAAGCCAAGCTCATCAAAATTATCGGCTATACCTAAAAACTCACTTGCTATCTTGACAATATTTTTCCTGTGGTGATCGGTCTCTTCATCATCAATATCAAAATCAAGCACAGAACCGGTTGTTATGCCGGGAAAATCCGCCATGTAATATTTATCTTCCGGTAAAGGTATTTCAAGCCGATTGGCTTCTTTAAGAATAACCGGCGCCATATTCATGATTGTTTGTGTAATAAACCTGTTGGTCACATCCCCCTCAGTTTTAAAATTTTCAGTTTCCGGAAGATCATAAAAAGTCATGCGATTTGAAATATGTTTCTGCGAATAACCGCCCAGGCTGAGATGCCGTACTGCCGCCGCAAGTTCCCGGTAAAAATACCAGTTTTTGTTATTTTTAGCACCGTGGAAATCAAGAAAATCCTCAAGTAACTGAGACGATGCGATCAAATTGGAATAAAGCTTTTTTGTAAAAATATATTCCGGTTTGTCAAAACTGCCGATATAGACACATGTTTTTAAATAGTCATGGGAGTAGACCCTGACTTTATCCTCAAATGAAATGTCGCATACCCCGTCAATATTCATTTTATCACTGCTCACATTGCATCCTTCTGAGTTTCAGCTACAACTTTATCAAGTTTTCCGGCAAGGCTTGAGGGCAATCCCTCGATGTCAACATTCAGAAAACCTCTGACAATAGTTGATATCGCCTCGTCCTCATCAACTCCCCGTGACATGAGATATTCTATTTCACGTCTGTCAATCTTCCCCACAGCCGCCTCATGAGACATTTCAACACCCGGCACCCTTGCATCGAGCTCCGGGATTGCACGTATAATGCCGCCTTTCAATATCAGCCCTTTGCATTCAAGGTGTGCTTTAATGCCTTCTGCTTTTCCTGTCAGGTTGCCTCTTGCGATTATTGTTCCGCCGGTTGAAATCGCTCTTGATATAATTTCAGCGCGAGAGCCAGGTTCGTTCAGAACCACGTTGGAACCGACGTCCATATGCGTACCCTGCCCTGCAACCAGTATGCTGTTAAATCGGGCCACCGCATTTCTACCGTTAAGATATGTCACCGGGGACATCTGAAGTGAACCAACAGGATTCATGCTGATGTAATTGGAAACAAAGACACCGCCCTCCTCCACAACCGCAACTGTTCGAGGACGCACATCGACTTTTTCGCCCCAGTCATGTATCATTGTAAATCTAAGCGTAGCACCTTTTTTAATATAAAACTCAGACACGCCCACATGAAGACCGGATGTCAGGTGTGACGATGTCGAACACCCGGTGATAATATGAAGGTCTGAATCTTCTTCTGCAATAACAATATTATGAACATTCTGAGAAAAACTCTCGGTGGCGATGTGAAGACACGCCTGTACAGGGTCAACAGACTTCACGCCTTTTTGTGCCCTGATGAAATATCCTTCATGGGGATTTTCTTTTGCATACGATGTAAAATCATCATGGTCAGCAGATATATTTTTCCACAAATAGTCTGCAACCTGTCCGTCTGTTTTAACGGCATCCGATATCTTCATTACGTCGATCCCCCGCTGCTTTGTTTTGCAATGGATGATCGAAGCGTCTTTTTGAATAAACGTTCCGCTCCTGCTGGCTTCACTCACATCAATACCGACGTCGAGAAAGTTTTCCGCTTCCTCCTTTTCAATCCAGGCCAGGTCATCGACATATGAATGTTTGTCAGCACTGGTTTTATATTTTTTTATATCAACATTCCCAGGCTGATTTTCTAATTCGAACATCTTACACACTCCTCATATCCATATTCAGTGATCCATTTCAATATTTCCCTTGGATGCCTCGAGCAACATAGAATTCCGTTATATAAAACCTGCCCCATGTCAGCTGTAACATAATCAAGAATATGACCGGTATGTGTAATGATCAAAGCCGACTTCCGCTTTTCAATTATCTCTTTATGGCTCAGCCCTTTGGAATATTTTGCACCTCTACCGAGAAGATTGTTTATGGCATCCCCAATGAGTACAATGCTTTCAAGATCAACACCCGACTCGGGTTCATCCAAAAGCACAAGCTCCGGCTCCTGCGCCATAAGCTGCAAAAGCTCAGACCTCTTAATCTCACCTCCGGAAAAATTGTGATTGACATCCCTTTCGAGAAAATCCAAAAGAGCCAACTTTTCAGCCATGGATTCAATATCGTGCTCTTTTCCTGCCCCACAAATTTCAACCATGGTTCTGGTTTTCAGCCCATTTATAGTCGGCGGTCTTTGAAGCAGAACCCCAATGCCGAGAATGGCCCGTTCATGAATCGGCATGTAGGTTACATCCTCGCCATTAAACGTAATCTTCCCGCGTGTCACCTTATATTCGGAAAATCCCATAATCGTCATCATCAAACTGCTCTTTCCTGAACCATTCGGGCCGAATAGAATATGCGTCTGCCCTCTCGGAATTGACATGTTCACATTTTCCAGTATGGTTTTTCCACCCGCTTCTACTTTTAAATCTTCTACATACAGCATGTCTGCTATTTCCTATAATAAATAAACGGCCGGACCAGCCCGTAAGCCGAATCCTGTAACCGGCTTCAGGTTACCCTGAGCCGGCTGACGATCATTCATCTAAGGATGTCCGTTGCCGGACACCTCTTGCGATCTACCCGAAAGCTCGGACGAGCAATCCTCAAGCACTTTCCTATTTGATCTTGCACCGGGCGGGGTTTACAAAGCTTCTCCGGTCGCCCGGAGAACTGGTGCGCTCTTACCGCACCTTTTCACCCTTACCCTGAGAATATGTGTCCTCAAAGAAGACATTCTTCTCACAGGGCGGTATACTTTCTGTTGCACTTTCCTTCACGTCACCGCGACTCCACGTTATGGAGCGCCCTGCTCTATGGTGTTCGGACTTTCCTCCGGATATATCAAGTATGTCCGGCGATCGCCTGGACTACTCCGACCGTTAATCACCATTTGCCCAGTATATAATTCTATGGCAGTGAGGGCACAATTGTAATGTATCACATTTTTGTAGTTCGTTGAACATCTGGGGCGGAATATTCATATTGCACCCTGAACAAACCGAATTCTTTGCAGCTGCGACCGCAACAGAACCTGTCCTTTGCCGCACGTCTAAATAACTTTTCAAAAGTTCAGGTTTAAGCTTTTGAGATATATTTTTCCATTGTTCTTCCAGCTCAGATATTTTTTTTTCTTCCTGCTCTTTTTCTATTCCTATCTCCTCTTTTTCTTTTTCAATCTCAGTTTTCGCTTGCTCGAACTCAGCTTTTTTCTGTGTAAGAAGTCCTTCCTCCTTTTCAGTATATTCAAGGTTTTCCAACATTTTATCTTCGGTGGCGAAGTTCTTCTTTTTCAGTTCATCAATCTCTCTTAAAAGGATTTGGTATGTTTTGTTATCTCTTACCGACAAAAGCTTAACATCTCTTTCTTTTATTTTGGACAGGTTCATCTGGATATCGGACTCATCTTCACGATATTCTTTCTTCTTTTCAGAAAAAGCGTTCTCTCTATCAGAAATATCGTTTTCATATACTTCTAAGTCAGCATCAAGTGTTTCAATTTTACGTGGCAGATCAACAAGAACCGATTTGATGCGCACACATTCCGTATCTATACTCTGAAGTCCCACTAAAATGTCTGTCTGTTCCTTATTAATTTTCATTATGCTTCCTGTCTGATATTTTGTTCTGGTGTTTTGTGTTTAACTTTCATATTAAATTATTACTGTAAAAGGATCTTTCTCAGAACGGCATGTATCAACCTTTACATTGAAAGATCTTTTTCCCAATTCTTCCCTTATTCTTTCAGCAAGCGCCTCGACAATAATATGCTCCGATCCAAAGTGACCTATATCAATTAAGCCTCGTTCTGATTCTTCGGCAATTCTGGCATC
>JAFDJC010000209.1 GCA_019307665.1 Deltaproteobacteria bacterium
AAAACTGCGTTCCTCTTGAAATCCTGGTCGTATTTTCTTCTGGTTTGTAAACTCATGTTTTATCCTCCTTAATTTTCATTATAGAGGCTTAACTGAGTGTACACAATACCGGGGGTAGGATCACTCTGCCATTTCCTCTTGTCGAGGCATTTCAGCCTGCTCTTGACAATTTGTCCTTCATATGCGACAGTGTGTTTGTGAAATACGAAATCGAGACAACAAATATTTTTGATAAATGGTTGACTGGGGTTAAGGATACGCAACACCGGGCAAGAATTATCAGCCGTTTTGACCACATTCAACTGGGTAACTTTGGAGACCATAAAAACCTTGGTGGGAATCTGTTTGAGTTGCGTTTTTTCTTTGGCTCCGGCTTCCGGACTTATTACACCATCAAGGGTGGAAAGGTCATTTTTCTGCTTTGCGGCGGCGACAAGTCCACCCAAAGCAAAGACATCAAAAAAGCAAGAACCATTATGGACGAACTGGAGTAAATAGCGATGAAAATAACCACCAAAAAATGGGATGCCAGCGAATATCTAGACAGCCCTGAAATGATCCATGAGTATCTTAAGGCCGCCTTTGAAGACGGGGACAGCGAATTGCTTATGATAGCCATTGGCAATGTTGCCAAAGCCAAGGGTATGAGCGAGATCGCAAAGAAAACAAACCTGAGCCGTCAGAATCTTTACAAAGCCTTGTCGGCAAACAGCTCTCCAAAGTTTGAGACCGTAAAAAAAGTCATTGAAGCGCTTGGCTGTAAGCTGGCTATTGCCTGAAAATATTTTGATACGGAGGTTTTGTAAGCTCATTACTCAAGCATTTTAAAATGTCTGGTTTTCATAGCAAGTGAAATGTCCGGTTATAGCACTTAAAGCTAATAGCGGCATTGACGGACAATCTCTGCTGCCCTGCGCTGAAGGTCACAGGCAAAGGGTTCTTTTTTATTCAGCGCTTCTTCCAGGGCAGCAAGAATGTCGTAATATATATCCCACTCCAAACGTTCTTTTTCATACTGCTGTTTGAGAGGAGAAGGGTCACCCCGGGTAAAATCGAAGCCCTGCCTTTTATTTCCGGAAATAAAAAAAGACGCTGCCTTTAAGGCAAATCGTAAATAAACAACTGTAAGAGGAATCTTTGAGATAAAACCTCCGGTAAACGGATCCAGCTTGTCTTTTAGTTTTGTAATTGTACCCGCAAGCGCTTTTGCGTAAGCGGAATAATTTAAAATGCGAATATAATCGCCGATGAGCTTACCGATATAGGCATTTTTAATCGCTTCCTGGGCAAAGGCCTCCTTATCATGCCTCATTATCAAACCATCCTTGTGTACATATGCTGGTGCTGCACTATGATTGAGCATAACAGACATAATATAAGCCTGATCTTCTGCGCGACCGATAAAAGAGGGTGTAAAGGGGCGATAACAACGAAGTGCATCAACCAGAATACCGTTTGTTCCACCGGTGACATGAACGCGCTGAATGCACGTTTTTTTTCCGTCCAATGGCCCGGCCTGATAAGTTGTCATCATTTCAGCTTCTGTGGAAAGCGCCTGGGGTAAGGCGTTAAAAAAAATATATTCATCCGGAGACAATTCGCCATGAGGGAAATTGACGTCCGGTGTAAACAGGGATTTGCTGATATCCTTTTCATTCACCAGGGCTCCGGCAATCAGGCCAAGCTCCACAGGGCACCCGTGGCAGTCCGTCCCTTTCGCTCCCCAAAGGGGTGTCATCAAGTGTTCAAATGCAGAAGAGCCGGATTCTTCAACCAGCTCTTTCTGGGGGAATACCTGGTCCAAGTCGATTTTGAACGTTGCTTTTACTTTGGGGTAGATGCAGATTTGCCAAAAGGCAGCGATGGCTTTTAAAAAGCTGTAGTGCCTGCCGTATTCACCGTCCACCCCAAAAACACTCAAAAACTCTCTTGCCGAATCCCGGTCCATACAGTCGGTCCAAAAAGGGATAAGCACTTCGTTAATAATGCGCTGGGTATCCGCTTCCGTGAACAGGTATACGTCAATATTATTCAAGCCCCCTGTACGAATAAGCTCTTCCTTGAGATATTGTCCGGCAATTTTCTGTAAACCTTTATGGGTGACTGATACGGATAAGACAACAGCGAGCTTTCCTTCGCCAGTCATATTGCCAGTCTTATTATCCGGTACATTTCCGCGGACGCGTTCAAACTCAATGGTCTGATCCAGTTCCCTCAGGCCGTAAAGGATTTCATTTTTTTTTGGTTCCACACCGATCTGAATCGGATGATCATACCAGTAAGACTGAGTCTCTTCTGCCGTTTTTTTCAGTTCTTTTTTCAACGAATCACTAAAGGGGAGATCCTCAATGGGCGTTGAAGCCGAAGGAACAGTTAACAGTACATTCGATGTAAAAAGAATCTGGCGGGCGGGTTCTGTGATCGGATTGTTGTTCAGTTCTGAAATGGTAATTGTTCGCCTGTTTCTCAGTTCTTCAATCCGCTCCTGTTTTGCATTTTGTATTCCGGTTGCTTCCGGAAAAAAAACCGAGTGAATCATTTCAACAAGATTCTCTTTTTTAACTGCATTCTTCCTTTCACTCAAATATTGACGAAGCTGCTTTAATGATTTTAAAAATTCCTGGTCCTCTTGACACACATCATTAATCTCGCAGCAAACAGCATCTGCCCCGGAAAGATAAAACTTTGCAGTCTCTTTCCATTCCGGATACGTTATCATTTTATTCAAAAAACCTTCCGCCTTTTCATAGTCCGGATGGTCAGGTCCCATAAGTTTGATAAAAAACGAGGCGTTCAGCTTGCAAATAGTATCATATTCACCCATTTGATCGCCAGTTAGATCATAGGTGGGTTCTTTCTCAAACTGTTGAATAGAATCAAAAATGGTGAAAGCGGCTGATTTGGTTTTTTTTTGAAATAATGCCTGAATTACAGACTCGAAGTTATTCATTATCCTTGCTCCACTTCACAGCTGACATTAATGATGGCTTTATATGTATACCATGTTCCGCTCTTCGCGCAATTAAATTGTGACGGTTTCGTAAAAAGTCCAACTTCTGCGTTGTGCTGCATTTCGTAATCATTCAACGTACGATAAGTACGCCTCATGATTCCAAAATTTGCACGCCTTGAATTTGAACTTGTTACAAAACCGTCTAAATCGGACTTTTTGCGAAAACATCAAATTGTGACGGCTTCCAGATCAAAATAACAAAAATGTAATTTATCTTAAATAAAACAACAAAAATGCATATCAGATAAAAAAATATTCTTGGGGCGTTGAATAAATTTAATTAAAATATCAGCATATTAAAGGTCAGAGTGTGGTTGGCGCGCTTTTTGCTATTTATTGCAAAGGAGACTTTTAAGTATGAAGAGTTTGAATTGTAACGATTAATTTTTACAAGACAGTTTATTTTTTAAATTTTATGTTTATTGTTATAATGTTGTTTTTAATAAAGAATGTATGACTCTGTCCAATATGTTAAAGATAATATCTGTTTTTTGATGCCTTTCTATGTTATTAGAGAGTCCTTTGAATAGTGAATTATTCTGCAGATAAAACAATTTCAACACTCAGAGATCGGTTTCATTTTTTTAAAAAGAGCTGTTTTAATAACAAAATAAATAATTTTAAAGACACGTGTTAAAATTAAGAGAACCAATTTAACATTTGCTTGCTTTGAATTTAGTGGGGACAACATAGGGAGTTGATTGGAAAAATGAATGACTCAGCAACAAATTCTTTTTTGCCGCCAAGGCAGGGTCTTTACCATCCGGCATATGAGCATGATAATTGTGGTGTGGGCTTTGCGGCCAATATTAATGGGTTCAAATCACATGAAATTATTGATAATGGTATCGATATACTGAAAAATCTTATGCATCGTGGTGCCATTGGCGGTGATATGTCAACCGGTGATGGCGCGGGCATCCTTATTCAGATACCGGAAGTTTTTTTTACAAAAGAATGTAAACACCTCGGGTTAAATCTGCCGGAAGATGCGTCATATGGCGTTGCAATGATTTTTCTTCCCCGTAATGGTGATTTGAAGAAAAAATGTATGAAACTCGTCGAAAAAGGCGTTGAATCAGAAGGCCTTAAATTTATTGGATGGAGAGAGGTGCCGGTGAATATCAATGCGATTTCCGGTCAGGCATTTGAGAGCCGTCCGGAAATCATGCAGTGCTTTATAGATGGCGTCGGATTGGTTCCGGATGATCTGGAGCGCAAACTGTATATTATCCGTCGTGTTATTGAAAAAAACGGAATGAATATTCCTTCTGAAACAGGTTGTTTTTATATTTTGAGCATGTCCTGTAAAACCATAGTATATAAGGGCCTTTTTACCGCTCCTCAGCTTCCTGACTACTATCCTGATCTCGGTGATCCGGATATAAAAAGTGCTGTTGCACTTGTTCATCAACGGTATAGTACAAATACCTTTCCATCCTGGGATCTGGCACAACCGTTCAGATACCTTGCCCACAATGGTGAAATCAATACAATGCGTGGGAATATTAATCATGTCCGAGCCAGAGAATCCTCTCTTCGTTCAGAACTTTTTGGGGATGACTTACAAAAAGTGTTTCCCATCATAAACGAGAAGGGAAGTGACTCATCTTGTCTTGACAATACACTTGAATTGCTTGTAAATGGCGGTCGCTCAATTGACCATTCAATGCTGATGCTTATCCCTGAAGCCTGGGGAGTGAAGTATCCTCTGGGCCCTGATCTGAAAGGATTTTTTGAATATTACTCAGGTATGATGGAACCTTGGGATGGTCCTGCTGCTGTAGCTTTTTCAAATGGCATTCAAACAGGCGCGCTACTTGATAGAAATGGTTTGCGCCCTGCGCGTTATACAATAACTACCGGGGGAATGATCGTATTTGGGTCAGAAACAGGGGTTCTTGAAATCGCTCCCGAAGATGTTGCGGAAAAGGGTGCTCTTAGGCCCGGAGAGATACTGATTGTAGATTTTGAAAAAAAACGAATTCTGAAAAATGGTGAGGTTAAATCAAGTTGTGCACGAAAGCACCCCTACAGAAGATGGGTTAATGAAAACCGGATTGCTCTCCGCGGATTTTACGGTGATGTGGCTTCTGTTAAACCTGATCAAAAAAACCTGATAAAAAGACAAAAACTTTTTGGTTATTCAAGAGAAGATCTTGATATAATTCTCGGGTCCATGGGTGAAAACGGCGTTGAACCGGTTGGCTCAATGGGAAATGATTCACCCCATGCAGTATTATCTGAAAAGAATCAGCTCCTTTACAATTACTTTAGGCAGCTTTTTGCCCAAGTAACAAATCCGCCAATTGATCCGGTTCGTGAAGAACTTGTCATGTCCCTGATGACATATATTGGTAATCCCGGAAATATATTATCCGAAATTCCGCAGAACAGCAGACTGATCAAACTGCGGCATCCTATTCTTTCCAATGAGGATCTGAAAAGAATCAAAAGATTGAAACAAAAGGATTTCAAAACTTCGGTCATTCCAATCGGCTTTCCGGCAGATGGTTTGTCGGGCGACCTTGAAAAAGCCATAAACGAACTGTGCACAACGTGTGAAAACGCCATTAATGAAGGAAATATGCTTTTAGTTCTGAGTGACAGAGCTCTTCCGGAAAAGGTGGTCCCGATACCGGCACTTCTCGCGGTTTCTGCCGTGAACAGGCATCTTGTAAGAATTGGAAAGCGTACAGGCTCAGGAATTGTCATTGAAACCGGTGAAGCAAGGGAAGTGATGCATATGGCACTTCTTCTTGGATACGGTGTTACAGCAATCAACCCGTATCTTGCATTTGAAACTGTCGCTGACATGGCTCTTAACGATCGCTTTTCAAAACATGTTGATGTGGCGAAAGCAATTGAAAATTATATTGCTGCGCTTTGCAAGGGACTACTCAAGGTCATGTCCAAAATGGGAATTTCAACATTAAGGAGCTACCGGAGCGCGCAAGTTTTTCAGGTTATTGGATTGAATAATGATGTTATTGAAAAATATTTTACCGGTACATCTTCCGGGATCAACGGTATAGGCCTTGAAGAAATCGCTAAAGAAGCAAACAATAGGTATGAAGAAGCATACGGAAAACCAAATATTAATCGCGATATACTTTCTGCCGGCGGGCATTACAGGTACCGGGTAAATGGGGAACGTCATCTCTGGACGCCGGAATCGATAAGTACGCTTCAACAGGCAGTAAGAACAAATGATTATTCGCTTTATAAAAAATATGCTGAATTGATTAATAATCAGTCTGAAAATTTATCGACGCTAAGGGGACTGTTTAAATTTAAACATTCAAAACCGATTATAACAGATGATGTTGAACCGGCTTCCGAGATTGTGAAGCGCTTTGTAACAGGTGCGATGTCGTTTGGCTCAATCAGCCGAGAGGCACATGAATCGATTGCCATAGCCATGAATCGGATTAAGGGAAAAAGCAACAGTGGGGAAGGCGGAGAAGATCCTGCACGATATATCCCACTTGAAAATGGAGACAGCAAGTCAAGTGCCATTAAACAGGTTGCAAGCGGTCGTTTTGGTGTAACAACAGAATATCTCGTCAATGCAAAAGAACTTCAGATTAAAATTGCTCAAGGCGCAAAACCTGGAGAAGGCGGCCAACTGCCTGGTCATAAAGTAAATGAAG
>JAFDJC010000210.1 GCA_019307665.1 Deltaproteobacteria bacterium
TTATCCTTAAAATATCCGGAATAGCCTGGAAAGAAATTATCACCGACATAGATTCCGTTCCCCGGGCAGGGTTCAGAAATTTTGTATATCACAACGCCCGATCCACCCTGCGTAATGTTATGCACCCGGCTTAAAACCTCTATTTCAGGTATTTGGGTATCTATCGTTACAGTTTTTTTTTTTTTGGTTTTGTTGCCGTGCCACCATCTTCGCCATGAATAATCAGAGACCACGATGCGCAGCACAGCTTCTCCATCGGATATTCCCTGTCCTGCAGGGTCGATCCTGACCTTCACAGGCTCTTCATGTATCTTGCCGCTGCCGAAGATGCCCGTTGACGGATAGTTTTTTTCCAATAATGTGATTTCCTTCCCGTCCTTTAGAAGACTTACCCAGACTTTGCGCAAACCGCTTTTTTTATCAGCCAGGGAGATCATCAATTCCCGGGCGGTACCAATTGATGCATTTGGCAGGTCCAAGTTTACAGCCGGTTTTCCTCCTTCGAGCCGGATCAGTAAAAACCCCATAACAGAAATCGCGACAATGATTACTGCAAAAATGATCAGCCACCATTTATAATTTTTCTTTTTTTCTTTCAATGGGTTATCGTCCACCTTTTCTTATTTTTCAACGATAGGACAGTACCAGCTAACGGCATGATAATCAAGGTAAAGTTTTTCGGCCCTTGACTTTTAATCTCATAAGGTTAAATACATTTGCTTTACTTTTTCTAATTATTGTGGCATAAAAATTGCTATCTGGATTTTGCACTTCTGCCTAAAACTTTTCAGGGTAGGAACCGGGGTTAAATATTACAAATGGATTCAAATTATTTTAAGACCGACACAGACAGTACAGCAATCGGAAAAGGGCATCCGCTTACCCTTATATCGGGTCCCTGCGTAATAGAAGATTTTGAGACCACTTTCAAGATTGCTTTAGAGCTGAAAAAAATCACCGAAGAACTTAATGTCCCTTTTGTTTTCAAGGCCTCCTATGATAAAGCCAACCGCACATCCATAGATTCTTACAGGGGGCCCGGCATAGAAAAGGGACTTGAGATTCTTGAGCGCCTGAAAAATGAAATTGGAATCAGAATACTATCTGATGTCCACAGGGTAAGCGAAGTGGAAAAGGCCGCGAGGGTTCTCGACATTATCCAGATCCCCGCATTCCTTTGTCGCCAGACAGATCTGCTTACAGAGGCGGCCGGTACGGGAAAAGCCGTAAATATCAAAAAGGGGCAGTTTCTCGCTCCATGGGATATTAAAAATGCTGCTGAAAAGCTGACCGCATCAGGAAGCAGACAGGTAATAATCACGGAACGTGGTACAATGTTTGGTTACAACAACCTTGTGGTTGATTTTCGAGGTGTTAAAGTGATCCAGGATATGGGTTTACCGGTCATCTTTGATGTAACACACAGCATACAGCTTCCCGGGGGTGCGGGTAAAAGTTCAGGCGGACAAAGAGAGTATGCCCCTGTTTTAGCAAGAGCAGCGGTTGCTGCGGGTGTAGATGGACTTTTTATGGAGGTCCACACAGATCCCGATAAGGCTTTATGCGATGGACCTAACTCATTAGGACTTGACAGTCTGCCGGATTTACTTACAATGCTTTTAGACATAGAAAAGGCCTTGAGCCCATACGATTTAAACCCGGAAAAAACATGAACAACAGCCACCAGGATTTGATAAAGAAACTGGAACAGGTCGAAATTTTCCTTCTTGATGTCGATGGTGTTCTTACGGATGGCAACATCATATACAATGATGACGGTATTGAAACAAAAGCATTTAATGTAAAGGACGGTCTTGGCATACGGCTTTTAGAAAGTGCCGGTATTAAAACAGTGATCATTACCGGAAGGTCTTCAAAAGCCCTTTTGCATCGCTGCGAAGATCTTGGAATTTCAGAGATATTTGATGGAGTAACCCGTAAAGCCCCGGTGCTCGACATAATTTTATCTAAATTTAAAATTCAACCGGAGCAGACAGCCTTTATGGGAGATGATCTTCCCGATCTTCCCCTCATGGACCTGGTGGGCCTGCCTATCGCGGTAGCGGACGCTCACGAAGCGGTCCGGCAAAAAGCCCACATGGTTACTGCTGCCAAGGGTGGAAAGGGTGCCGTTAGAGAAGTATGCGAAAGCATACTAAAGGCAAAGAATGTCTGGGAAAGAGCCTTGGGGCGGTTCGAATAATGGCTAAAAGAAAGAAACGATCCAGCAAACTTAAGGTAGTCCTGTTTTTAGTGGTCATCATCATCATTGGCGCTGTCATGGCTGTTTTTCTGGAGTATCGGAGTGTTCTGGATAATCCTGAAAAACTAATTTCAAAAATTCCCGACGGGGCAAACATATCACTGGGCAAGATCCATCACACCGCGACAAAGGAAGGAAGAACAGAATGGAGTCTCGATGCTAACTCTGCAAATTACATAAATAAAAAAAAACAGGTGATCCTGCACGGGCTTTCACTTACATTCTTTCTTGAAGATGACAGGAAGATTTTTCTGACAGCCGATCAAGGTATACTGCGCACTGATACAAACGATATCCAGGTCACGGGCAATGTTATCGTTGAAGACCCCAATTTTCTGCTTAAAACCGAAAACCTGCATTATGAGCATAATAACCGGAAAATTTATTCAAAGGTACGGGTCAGAATCGAAAGAAATTCATCCCATATAACAGCAGATTCCATGTCGCTGGATCTGAACACTAATAAAGCTCTTCTCCAGGGAAAAGTTGAAGGAACCTTTGGTGAAAATTTCACGTTGTAATTTATTCAAAATCACAATGCTGATTATTAATTCCGTGATAGCGGTGATCCTGGTTTTATTGATCACTTTTCCCGTGAACGCCGGAAACAAACCATTAAAGGTGTCCAAAAGCAGTCGCGGCAAGAAGATATATGTTTCATCCGACAAGCTGATTTCCAACAGCAAAACCAATACGGCTGAATTCATTGGAAACGTGGTTGTAAAACAGGGAAATACGATCATTAATTCAGACAGCTTAAAACTTTACTTCTACTTGAAAAAGCAATCTGGAAATGAGGAGTCGATAAAAAAAATAGTGGCGTATGGTCATGTAAAAATTATGATAGATGGCAAGATCGCCACCAGTAAAAGTGCTGTATATACGGTTAAAAACAGGATCCTTGTTTTATCCGGTCCCGGTTCGAAAATCATCAGTGGCGACAATTCTATCTCCGGATCGAAGATTACACTTCACAGAGATGGCGGGCGTATTACGGTAGACGGCGGTGGATCCAGGCGTGTGGAAGCAATATTCTCACCTGGTGACAATAGCGGAATATAATAATTAAATTATGGCAACTTTATCTCTGAAAGAACTTGTAAAAACCTATAGCGGAAAACGGGTTGTAAATTCTGTAAGTTTAAGCGTGGAGAATGGAACCGTAATCGGACTTCTAGGCCCAAATGGAGCAGGAAAAACCACAACTTTCTACATGACCATAGGCATGATAAAACCGGACATGGGACAGGTATTTCTCGAAGGAGAGGAAATAACAGATCTGCCCATGTATATAAAGGCGCGAAAGGGAATAGGTTATTTACCCCAGGAAACCTCTATTTTCAGAAAACTATCTGTGAAACAAAATATCGTTGCGATCCTTGAAGCGCTCCCCATTTCAGCATCGGAAAGGGAATACCGCACGGATATGCTTTTGGATGAGCTCGGGATAAAACATCTCTCATCCCAGAAGGCCGTGTTGCTATCCGGAGGGGAGAAAAGGCGACTTGAAATTTCACGGGCCCTTGCCACCAACCCCTCTTTTATCCTGCTGGATGAGCCTTTCGCGGGTATCGACCCCCTCGCGATAATCGACATCAAGGGTATCATAGAACATCTCAAAGCACGCGGGATAGGTATTCTGATTTCTGATCACAATGTAAGAGAAACTCTCGAAGTCTGTGATGAAGCTTATATACTCAATGAAGGACAAATAATAGAATCCGGTCCACCCGAAAAAATAGCATCAAGTGAATTGGCCAGAAGAATATATCTGGGAGACGAGTTTAGATTATAATATGGCATTCGAATTAAAACAACAGCTTAAGCTTTCACAACCGCTCATAATGACGCCACAGCTGCAAATGGCCATAAAACTGCTGCAGCAAAACAGGCTTGAGTTGATGGAAACCATATCCCAGGAGTTGGAAGACAATCCGGCGCTGGAAGAAGTTCAGGAAACGAGTCAAGATGAACAGAAAACACCTGAAACGGAAACTTCATCTGACGATATCGCTCAAAAAACCGAAGAAGTCACGATAGAGGAAAAGCTTTCCAACGATGTTGACTGGAGTAATTACCTTGATGAATACAACTCTCCCGGAAGGGCGAGCTTTGAACTCGAAAAAAGAGAAACACCAAATTTTGAGTCGTTTATTGTAAAAAAGGAGTCGCTGAATGACCATCTTTTGTGGCAGCTCCTCATGTTAAATCCAACCCCAAAAGAGGAGGAAATCGGAAGTCGCATAATCGGCAATCTTAATCGAGACGGCTACCTGGAATCAACCGTGGAGGATTTGGCAAAGGGCTGCGATACTTCCCCTGAAGAGATTGAACGCCTGCTTCTCTCAATGCAAACCTTTGACCCCATCGGGGTGTGCGCAAGGAACTTAAAAGAATGTCTGCTCACACAGTCTATACATTTCAACCTGGACTCACCTCTTATCACAGAGATCATAGAAAACCATTTAAGCCATCTTGAGAATAAAAATTATAAGGCCATCTCCAAAATCCTTAAAGTCAGTTTTGATGATATTGTTGCGGCAGTTCAAATTATCAGAAGCCTGGAACCAAAACCGGGCAGACAATATTCCGATGAAGAACCGCAATATATACAACCTGATATTTATGTTTACAAATACGGGAATGATTTTGTGATCACTCTGAATGATGATGGAATGCCGAAATTACGTCTAAATTCTTATTATAGAAATGCAATGGATGGTTATAGTAAAATCTCGGGGAGTACCAAGGATTATCTGCAGGACAAAATGCGTTCGGCCGCCTGGCTTATCAAGAGCATTCATCAACGGCAGAGGACAATTTACAAGGTGATGGAAAGTATATTGAGTTTTCAGAGAGAGTTTTTTGAAAAAGGAATATCTCATCTGAAACCGATGGTTCTGAGGGATGTGGCGGAAAATATAGGAATGCATGAATCCACCATCAGCAGGGTCACAACCAATAAATATGCCCATACCCCACAGGGTATATTTGAGTTAAAATATTTTTTTAACAGCTCCATAGGAAGAACAAATGGTGAGGACATGGCCTCCGTAAGTGTTATGGATAAAATCAGGTTAATCATAGAAAACGAAAATGCTAAAAAACCATTTAGTGACGATAAAATCTCAAAACTATTAAAAGAGGAGAGTATTAACATTGCAAGAAGAACAGTCGCCAAATATCGGGAAATGCTCGGAATCCTGTCATCAAACAAACGCAGGCAAATATAAGGAGGTTTTTCAATATGCAAACGTCTGTAACATTTAAAAATTTAGATCCCTCTGACACTCTGAAATCGTACGTCAGGGACAAACTCGACAAATTTGATAAATTTCTTGATAACCCGGCAGAAGCAAACGTTGTCCTGATTGTTGAAAAATTTCGACACATTGCTGAAATCAACATCATTGGAGATAGACTCAACCTAAACGGTAAAGAAGAAACGGGGGATATGTATTCCGCCATAGATATGACCCTGGACAAACTGGAAAAACAGATCAAAAA
>JAFDJC010000426.1 GCA_019307665.1 Deltaproteobacteria bacterium
ATGTTTAATAACAAAAAATCAAGACGTGACTATTTTTTATCTTGACAAATCTTCGACATCTATTTATATGGTTTATTACTGAATAGCTATCTATAACTCAAAAAAGGAGTAAGTTCTCAAAAAAGATAGGAAGGGCTAAGGATGTCACATTTATAAATAGGTGACTGTTTGAGCAAAGCGAGTTTCAGATATTTATAAATGAGATATCCTTGGCCCGGGGTTATTGACCCGAGGTTATTGAGAAGTTACAAAAAGGATTGGAAATGAATAAAAAGAAAACAGACCGCAAGAATCCCAAAAAAGTAAAAAAGCATAACCCACAGAAAAAATTAAATATTATTGAAGGTGCTTTGAAGGTTTTTGGTGAAAAGGGGTATGAAGAAACCACTATTTCAGCTATCAGCAAAGCGGCAAATATTTCGGATGCTACCGTATACGAATATTTTTCCTCAAAAGAAGATGTTCTTTTTTCCATTTCCGAACTTTATACAGCCAGAGAAAACGAAAGGATAAGCAGTATTTCACATTATATTCACTCCCCACGGGAAAAAATTCGTGTGATTATCCAGGCATACCTTGAGTTTTATGAGAACAATCGTCTTTACACTTCCGTTGCGCTACTTCTTCTCAAGGGCAATCGTAATTTCATCAAATCCGAAGCTTATAAACCTGTAAAAAGATCTGCGAGCAGCATTGTAGAGGCCTTTAACGAAGGTGTGGAAAAGGGCTTATTCAGGGACAATCTTGATCCGTATATCGTCCGGAACATGGTTTTAGGCTTTATTGAACATCTTACAATTCAGTGGCTCCTGCTGAACCGGCCTCAAAACTTGTCAGAACAAAGAGACATGATTTTCGATATGGTGATAAGAGCAATTGAAAAAGAAAAAAAACCCCAAAGTATTACAATAGATAGCGGATCTATGGATATCACGTTTAAGGAGGAGTAAAGACAATATTAAGAGGTGCTCATTATGGAAGAGATTAATGTGGTTAACAATTTAGTGCTTGATATCGACCTTTCCACCGGCAAAACAAGTTCAATAGAAATTTCTCATAAGGATCGCCGTGAATACCTGGGCGGAAAAGGACTGGCAACCAAACTTCTTTTTGAACATATAAAGACCGGTATCGATCCTCTTTCACCTGATAATATCATTGTTATGATGACCGGGCCGACAGCCGGAACACCGTCACCGGCCGGCGGCCGATTTACCGTAATGTGCAAGTCGCCGCTGACAGGTATTTTTGCTTCTTCGTATGTGGGGGGGAAATTCGGCATCAGCCTGAAGAAATCAGGTTATGACGGCCTAATGGTCAGAGGTCGCTCAGACAAACAGGTTTATATCAGCATAGACAACGATAAAGTAACAATCAAAGATGCATCAGACTCATGGGGTATGGATACCTATGATTTTCAGGAGGTCCATAAACAGGAAGGCGATTGGGTCGTGATCGGGCCTGCAGGAGAAAATCTTGTACGGTTTGCCGTTATTGCATCGGACAAACGTATGGCAGGACGTTGCGGGCTGGGAGCTGTAATGGGTTCCAAGAACCTGAAAGGGATCGTAGCAAAAGGTGCTAAGAAAATCAAAGTCGCTGATCCTGAAAAATTCAAAAAAGCGCTTAAGGTAGCACAAAAAAAGGTTCTTGCTCATGATAATACAGGTAGGAGGCTTCGTGAGTTGGGGACCCCGCAGAACGTTCGTGCTTTCGGGACAACATCGATTATGCCGGTGCGAAATTTCAGCAAGGCCAAATTTGACAAGATGGAAGATATCAGCGCTGAAAAAATCCGTGATAACCATAAGGTTAAAAACCACGGCTGCCCCGGTTGCCCCATTAAATGTGGTCGAATTGGTAAATTTAAGGATAAAGAACTGATTTCTCCGGAGTATGAGACTATCGCATTAGGGCTAGATTCCATTAGCACGGGCAATGCAATCGGATTTGCCATGGAACTGACTGAAAAGGGGATGCTTGAAAGCGATCTTAAATTCGGGGATTCCAGCAAAATTGCAAAAACCATCGAAGATATCACTTATCGCCGTGGACTTGGAAATGATCTTGCTGAAGGGGTAAAACGGTTATCGCAAAAATATGGTGGCGAAGACTTTGCCGCCCATGTAAAAGGGCTGGAGATAGCCGGCTATGATCCCCGTGGTTGCACGGGTCAGGGTCTTGGGTATGCAACAGCTAACTGTGGTGCAACCCATCTGTCGGGCAGCACGCATGCCGTAGAAGTTGATCCTCTGGGTGGGGGCGCGAAAGGTTATTTGAGTCCACATGGGACAAAGGCAAAAGCGCATTTTGTGGTATTTTTTCAGAATATAATGGAAATGACGAATTCGGCTATCTTCTGTCTGCAGACACAGTATCCTTTCCTGGAAGAAAATCCTGCGTACAAATACACACCTGCACCGATTCTCAGATTTGTAATGCGTAATCTGCCTGCTATTGCTGTAGCCACAACCGATCTTTCTGATTACTGCGCTCTTTTGTCCGGTTTGATGGGTTATAAGATCAGCAGAAAAGAACTGTCCAAAGTCGGCGAACGTGTTTTTAACCTGGAACGATATATGAACTGCCGGGAGGGTATTAGTCGAAAGGATGATACATTGCCTAAGAGGATGCTTGAAGATGTCAGTGAGGAAGGCTGGGCACCGATTGAACTCGATAAGATGCTGGCCCAGTATTACAAGCTTAGGGGTTGGGATGAAAACGGGCAGCCCAAAGAGAAGGTTATGAATAAATTAGGTATTATTTGTTAGGAGGGATATCATGACAGATTCAGATAGAGGATTAGTTCTTGTCACCGGCGCATCCGGTTTTACGGGTCATCATATGGTAGCAGAGGCGGCTAAGGCCGGATTTCGGGTAAGAGCTACAGACGTTTCAAGTCGTTATTATGGAGCCATGTTTGAAGCGTTGGGGGCTGAATTCATAAAATCAGATTTAACAAAAAAGGAAGGACTTGATCAGCTGCTTGAAGGTGTAGACAGCGTAATCCATGTGGCAGGAATTCATGATTACTCGACACCGGACAAAGTGATTTATGCAGTTAACGTGAATGCTGTTGAAAATTTATGTGATGCTGCTGTCAAGGCAGGCGTGGACAGGTTTATGCACTTTTCTTCTGTTGGTGTGTACGGATACAGTTCAAATCCAGGGAACCCTGTAAAAGAAGAAGATCCAAAAGTTACACCGCCATTAAACAACTATAACGCAAGTAAATGGGAAGGCGAAAAGGTTGTCCAAAAATACATCAGGGAGAAGGGGCTTCGTACAACCATCTTTCGGCCTGCCGCTATTTACGGCACCAGATCCGAATACGGTTTATACATTGTTTTTAAAATGGTTCATGAGGAACGGAAAAAGAAAAAGAAGTTGATTCTGGGAAAGGGCGATACAATTGAGGCCTTTCTTCACGTGGAGGACATGTGCCGGGCAGTGATCCATGCATATGGTAATGAAGCC
>JAFDJC010000036.1 GCA_019307665.1 Deltaproteobacteria bacterium
TCTGTTTGCAACCAATCGAAGAGCATACCAAAGAAAAGCCTTGGCACCATGTAGATGATGGGCATCTTTAAGTGATGAAATGTCGATTGTCAATTAAGGTTTTTCAACGTTTTTAGCTACCGGACCGCGATCACTTTCTTCAACATCAAACGTAACCCGATCCCCTTCTGAAAGCGTTTTAAATCCAGACATAGTTATAGAAGAGAAGTGAACAAAAATATCTCCGCCATCTTCCTGTTCAATAAACCCAAAGCCTTTTTTATCGCTGAACCATTTTACAATTCCGTTTGCCAAAATGCCAATCTCCCTTTTACATTACTGTTAATAATTACACGATTGCGCATCTCATATTTCCGTAGCATATAATTAAAGATTTTGTCAAACAGTGTTCAAGAGCATTCTATAGTGGTTGTCATAATAACGTTCCTTTTCCATGAAAGGGATTTATGCATTGGGTAACACCGGCAACTCGTTGCCGGTGCCCGAAGGGCAAGAAGCTCTTCTCAAAATTTACGCCCATTCAAAGCTTCTTGTGCTTTGCACCCAGACAACAAGTTGTCTGGGCCATCCCCATTACAACCTATTGAAAATATATGAATTTCAAAGAACCGTAATTGCCTTCTCTGTTTATATTTCCAAAAACTAATCGGAAAATATTTATGATAATCACTATAAAAAATACGTTTTATATTTTGATTTGAATTAGAAATATATAAATTGCTTCTTGCTCAGAATTGGTTTACTAACAATATTAATTTAATTAATTTATCAGCTCTTCCTTAACGGCAAACCCTATATTTTCTAAAGTATAAGGTTTTTTTATGTTACTTCTTCGCACCTGATTTTTGGATTTCTTTAAAAAACGGTATAAAATGACACCTAAAAAATATCGTAACAGTTCAGTTCTTTAATAAATTTATTTAAAAGTGGCTTTTTCGCTTACAAAGTCGGCTCAACGACTGAATTCATTACTCTTGCAAATATCCGAGCCTTGTTTTTGGGGAATGCTCTGTTAATTTTTATTGTTGACACTTTCATTAAAAATAGATTTAAAATCTAAAATATACTATATAATGTATATTCAGAATATTTTCATACAATATAGGCTGTAACTATTGATAAAAATTAAACAATTAAAAATGATTTATGAAAAATAACATGAAAAACGGACAAAAAGCATTCAACAACGAAAATAATGATGCGTACACGGCAGAATCCATTGAAGTTCTAAAAGGGCTTGAACCGGTTAGACAACGTCCCGGAATGTATACAGACACATCCAGACCGAACCACCTGGGACAGGAGGTGATAGACAACAGTGTCGACGAGGCAATTGCCGGATATGCTGATTCGATAAAAGTAATATTGTATAAGAACGGTTCGCTTCAAGTGAGCGACAACGGCAGGGGCATGCCGGTTGATATTCACCCTGAGGAAGGAATTACAGGTGTTGAGCTGATCATGACCCGTCTCCATGCAGGGGCAAAGTTTTCAAACAAAAACTATCGTTTCTCCGGTGGTTTGCACGGCGTTGGCGTGTCGGTTGTAAATGCATTGTCGGGACGTCTTGAGGTGGAAATAAAAAGGGATGGGAAAAAATATTTTATTTTTTTTGAAAATGGAGATAAAGGGTGTGACCTTAATGTCACCGGAAATATTGGGAAGCGCAACACCGGCACTTTGATTCGTTTCTGGCCGGATCCTAAATATTTTGAATTCAGCGGGTTTTCAACAAAGCGTATTAAGCATGTATTGCGAGCAAAGGCCGTGCTATGTCCGGGTTTGAAAGTTAGCTTTTATGATGAAGACTCCGGGGAAACAGACGAATGGCATTATGAGGACGGCCTTAAGGATTATCTGAAAGACAGTCTTATTGAATATAATATTCTGCCTGATGAGCCGTTTGTGGGAGACTTTGATGGAGACGGCGAATCATCGGTTTGGGCTGTTGCATGGATCGACGGTGAGGGTGATACTGTTACTGAGAGCTATGTCAACCTGATACCCACAACCCAGGGCGGCACACATGTTAACGGTTTCAGAAACGGTCTACTTGTTGCGATTCGCGAGTTTTGCGAATTCCGAAAACTCTTGCCCCGGGGCATCAAGCTTGCCCCGGAGGATATCTGGGACAAGTGCAGCTATATTTTGTCTGCAAGGATGCAGGACCCCCAATTTTCCGGCCAGACAAAGGAGCGTCTTTCTTCAAGACAGACAGCATCTTTTGTGTCAGGGATTGTAAAAGACGCATTCAGCCTGTGGCTGAATCACCACACCGATGCAGGGGAGAGGATTGCACAAATGGCGATCAGCAATGCCCAGCATCGTTTAAAAACCAGCAAAAAAGTTGCCAGAAAAAAAGTAACGAGCGGTCCTGCTCTCCCGGGAAAACTTGCGGATTGTGTCAGCCAGGACCTGTCCCGCAGCGAGCTTTTCCTTGTGGAGGGAGATTCTGCCGGAGGCTCGGCAAAACAGGCCAGGGACAGGCAAACTCAGGCCATTATGCCTTTGAGGGGAAAAATATTAAATACATGGGAAGCTGATTCATCTACCATATTAAATTCAAAAGAGATACACGATATAGCCGTTGCTGTTGGTGTTGATCCGGGTTCGGAGAACTTGAGCGGTCTGCGTTATGGTAAAATCTGCATACTGGCTGATGCTGACTCAGACGGGCTTCACATTGCAACTTTACTGTCAGCCCTCTTTTTGCGTCACTTTACAGCGCTGGTAAAAAAAGGATGTGTTTTTGTAGCAATGCCGCCGTTGTACAGAATTGATGTGGGCAAAGAGGTTTATTACGCCCTTGATGATGCTGAAAAAGAGGCTGTGATTAAAAGAATCGAAAAGAAAAAAAAGAAAGGAAAAATCAATGTTCAGAGGTTCAAAGGGTTGGGAGAGATGAACCCTGTTCAATTAAGAGAAACAACCATGGCATTGGATACACGCAAACTGATTCAGCTGTCAATCGATGATGAAAATGAGGCATTTCAGTTGATGGATATGCTGTTATCAAAGAAAAGGGCCGCCGACAGACGGGTGTGGCTTGAAGAGACCGGAGACTTGATTTGAAATGAGTGAAACACAGACCATCAATAATGATATAGCGGAACGATTACCTATTCAGCAGTTTTCTGAAAAGGCGTACAGGGAGTATTCCATGTATGTCATACTTGACAGGGCATTGCCGCACATAAGCGACGGGTTAAAGCCGGTACAGAGGCGCATTATCTATGCCATGTCTGAACTAGGATTGAAGTCGACTGCAAAATATAAAAAATCCGCACGGACAGTCGGGGATGTTCTTGGTAAATTTCATCCTCATGGAGATACAGCCTGCTATGAAGCAATGGTTCTCATGGCTCAGCCTTTTTCTTTTCGATATCAGCTTGTGGATGGTCAGGGCAACTGGGGAATTCCGGATGATCCAAAATCTTTTGCTGCCATGAGATATACGGAGTCGAAACTTTCCGGTTATGCGGACACCTTGTTAAGGGAACTGGGGCAGGGGACAGTCGAATGGACTCCTAATTTTGACGGTACGCTAAAAGAGCCTAAAATTCTCCCTGCCGGACTTCCAAACGTACTCCTTAACGGAACCACCGGGATTGCGGTTGGTATGGCAACGGATATCCCGCCACACAATCTATTGGAAACTGTTGAAGCGTGCATACATCTTCTCAATAATCCAAAGGCGTCTGTTGAGGAGCTATGTGAATTTATAAAAGGGCCTGACTATCCGACAGAGGCGGAGATTATCACACCGCATCACGAACTCGTTGATATATATAAAACAGGTATGGGAAGCGTTCGGATGAGGGCCGCCTGGTATAGGGAAAATGGTGATATCGTTATAACGGCCCTTCCTCATCAGGTGTCGGGTGCAAAGATTCTTGAACAGATTGCTTCACAGATGCAATCCAAAAAACTGCCCATGGTCGCGGACCTGCGTGATGAGTCTGACCACGAGGATCCTGTAAGACTCGTCGTTACTCCCCGTTCCAGTCGGGTTGATGTGGAATCCCTGATGACGCACCTTTTTGCGACAACTGACCTGGAACGAACCTGTCGTGTGAATATGAACATGATAGGTTTAAACGGACGTCCACAGGTAAAAGACCTTGCTGTCCTGTTGAATGAATGGCTCGTTTTCAGAAAAGATATTGTTACAAGAAGGCTGAAATATCGATTGGAAAAAGTATTGCTGAGGCTGCATATCCTGGAAGGACTTCTGGTCGCTTATCTTAACCTTGATGAAATTATAAAGATTATACGATCCGAGGACTACCCTGCACCGATTTTAATGAAGCGGTTTAAGCTGAGCGAGCAACAGGCTGAATCCATACTTGAGATAAAGCTTCGCCAGCTGGCAAAACTCGAAGAAATTAAAATAAAAAAAGAACAGGCTGCTCTTCTCAAAGAAAAAAATGATCTGGAAAAAATCCTGAACTCTTCGAGTCGCCTGAAAACTTTGATTAAAAAAGAACTTACCGAAGACGCAAAAAAATATGGAGACAAGAGACGTTCTTTAATTGTGGAACGTAAAGAAGCAAGGGCTATGACAGAAGCAGACCTGATCCAGGTCGAACCGGTTACAGTGGTTCTGTCAGCCCAGGGGTGGGTGAGGGCGGCTAAAGGGCGTGATATCGATGTCCATAGCCTTAGTTATAAGTCCGGAGACCAGTATAAGGCTTCGACGTTAGGAAAGAGCAATCAGCCCGCAGTCTTTATTGATTCCGGAGGCCGGAGCTACAATTTGCCGGCTCATTCATTACCTTCGGCAAGGAGTCATGGCGAACCGTTAAGCGGCAGGCTTAACTTGCCGGCTGAGGCTGTTATTGAATCAGTTGTGATTGGAGATCCGGAACTTACATATCTGATCGCAAGTGATGCAGGGTATGGATTTATTGTTAAAATGGCTGATCTTTTGTCAAAAAACAGAAATGGAAAAGCTATACTTTCCGTATCTAAAGGCGCTAAAACAATGCCCCTGGCTATAACCGGGAACCAGGAGACTGATTGTGTGGTGGCAATCAGCAATGAAGGGCGTATGCTGATTTTTCCTGTCCGTAATCTTCCGAATATGTCAAAGGGGAAGGGAAATAAAATTATCGGCATACCTTCAGCCAGAGTGAAAACAAGGCAGGAGTTTGTTTCCATGCTCACAATTCTTCCTTCAGGATGTGATATGGCCATTCATGCGGGAAAACGTACTTTGACCCTCAAAAAGTCTAACCTTGAAGACTATATGGGAGAAAGGGGCAGAAGGGGCAAAAAATTGCCAAGGGGGCTTCAAAAAGTTGACCGCGTTGAAATTATTAAACCGGAACAGATGTATCTTCCTGACTTATAACCCTATTAGCGCCTCCCTTTTTCAATCATATCGCGGATAGAAAGATCACCAAGAGTACTCAAACATTGGCCTTGACAGGGGATAAAAATGGTGTATAATCATAATGTATACATCATCGTAGGGGTCGCATGGTACGAACACAAATATACCTGACAGAGCGTCAACGTGCTGAATTGGCTGCTATTTCTAAAATTCTGGGAAAAAAACAAAGTGAACTTATACGAGAGGCCGTTGATCGCCTCATCGATCAAACGGGTCAGAGTCGGCGTGAGGTTGTATTACGCAAGGCTGCCGGAATTTGGAAGGACCGTACAGATCTTCCTAACTTCAAAGAAATCCGCGCTGAATGGGACAGGATTTAACCATGGCGAGATCATTTCTTCTCGACACAGATGTTCTAATTGATTTTTTTCGGGGGTACAGCAAAGCGGTGACTTTTGTAAACAGATACTCATCACGGATTATCATTTCATCAATCGTCGTTGCGGAATTGTATGCTGGAGTTAAAGAAGGCGCAGAACAAACTGCATTGGAGAACTTCGTCTCGCTCTTTCGTGTTATCCCTGTAACTGCTGCAATTGCAAAGGCTGGAGGATTCTACAAGCGTGATTATGGAACATCTCATGGTGTTGGACTCGCCGATGCAATAATAGCCGCTACATCTGAAGCCGAAAATGCAGAGTTGAAGACTCTAAATATCAAGCATTACCCTATGATAAAAAGTCTAACACCAGCCTACAAGAAGTAGAACGCCAACCACACAATTATATCTGACGTGGAGGGCCGGCTTTTTTGAAAATTTGGGTGAATTGCAGCCTTTGAGAGGAGACAGATATAATGAGCAATAGAAGCAATCGTGTATGCCCGGTTGAAAGAGCAGGCAGCCTTGACAATAAAATTCGAAGGTGGTTGCAAAACCCTCAGAAAATACTGAGGCCATATATTGAAGAAGGGATGACAGTTTTGGATATTGGATGTGGTCCTGGTTTTTTTTCTATTGACATGGCCCAAATGGTTGGTAAATCCGGTCGAGTTATTGCTTCTGATTTACAGGAAGGGATGCTTCGGAAAGTAAGAGATAAGGTTAAAGGAACAGAGCTTGAGGAACGAATAACATTGCATAAGTGCGAAAAAAACAAGATAGGCGTGTCAGAGCATGTTGATTTTGTTTTGTTGTTCTATATGGTTCACGAAATTCCGAATAAGGAAGAGTTTTTTAATGAGATAGGAACAATACTAAAACCGAACGGGCAAATTCTTATAGTAGAGCCACCATTTCATGTGTCAAAATCAGCGTTTGAAGAAACTGTCAGAAAAGCCGGAGACGTTGGATTTACAAATGCTAAAGGGCCAAACGTGCTTTTGAGTAAGACAGTGATATTGAAAAAAGGCTAACATCACTGCACTGGATTTTTACACTGTCGCGCTTCGTAAAAAATAGTGAATTCAGTCGTTATCCTGAGAAAAGACAAATCTTGACTTGTACATGCAAAAGATGTACACTGCAATCATGAAATACGATTGGAACCCTGAAAAAAATGAATGGCTGAAAAAAGAAAGAAAGCTGTCTTTTGAAGAGGTGGTTTTTCATCTATCTCAAGGTGATATTTGGAAAGTTGCAGACCATCCAGATCAACAAAAATATCCAGGGCAAAAAATTTATTTCATTATTATAGAAGATTATATTTATTTGGTCCCGCACATTTTAAAAAAAGAGTACATATTTTTAAAGACGATTATCCCAAGCAGAAAAGCAACAAAAGTTTACCAAAGAGAGCAGGGAGGGGGAAAATGAAATACGATAAAGAAGAAAAAGATATCTTAGATGCTTATGAAAGTGGAAGGATGAAACTTTCCACACCATCTAAAAAGGAAATAGAAAGTATCAAAACCATTGCCAAAAACACTTTTAGAAAAGACAAACGAATCACAATACGTCTTTATGACCATGATTATAAAGGGATCCAAAAAAAAGCAATGAAAATGGGTATTCCCTATCAAACTCTCATTTCTGGTATTATTCACAGATACATCGAAGGTGAATTAAAATCAAAAAATGGATAACATCACAATGCACCGGATCAGCTACAGCCTTCGACTTCCACTGTCCGGTAATCGTGGCCGTTAAATAGTGAAATTATGCTTAGGTCATAGTAAAAATAAAAAAGGAAGTAAGAAAAATGAAGAAAATTAGCATAATAATTTGTGATCGTTATCACACTTGTGCAGGCGGGAAGTGCCTGCGAGCTATGCGTAACTGGGAAGGAGCTTTTTACGAAACCATCAATACTGAGTGAGGGACCCGTTGATTTTTGCAATCTTAACTGCATACTTAAATATCCACAAGCTGAAGGGAATCATAACAGCGGAAAATACAATCAATGGAATTATGCTGGGCAGCAGATCCTCAAGGGAATAGCCCTGGAGCAAGGCAAGCCTCATGCCTTCAAGTGAATGGGTGACCGGCAAAAAATAAGACAAGCTCTGGAGCCAGTCAGGCAAGATGCTAACCGGATAATATACACCGCTCAGCAGCCAGGACAGGCCGCTGAAAATCCAGTTAAGTGGATCACCTTTTTTAAATACCATGATAAAGCTGGCTGATAAAATACCGATACTGCTGCAGGAAAACACCGTAAGAGTCAATATAAGCATGGCACCCAAATAGTTGGCGTCATTAATATCTAAATCAAATGCCAGCGCCCCTAAAAGCAGATAGGCGACAATCCGAAGAGAAGTTATGACAAAACTATAAAGAGATGATGAGATAATAATCGTTGGAATTGTTGTCTGAGTGACGAGCATTGCCTCCAATGTTCCAAGTGTCTGGGCGCTCCTGATACAGGTTGAAAAACTACGCAAAGAAACCTGTACATAACTAATCAGGGCTAGTCCGATTAAAAGAAATGAAAGATAATTACCTCCATATTGTTTAAGATGTGGTGATGCCGAGTCGCCTACCAGTTTTGAAAGAAAGTAAAGAGAAAGAATCGAAAGGAACATACCCAAAAATTGAGTGATAAAGGCAAATTTATAACTCGACTCGTTGATGAAATCCTTATATAAAAAAACAAACGGTTTTTTAAGGTATGGAAAAATGTTATTCATTTTACGAAGCCATCACTCATTAATGCATTTTACAAACAATTGACTTAAGGGCTGCCTCTCACATTCACATGATTCGATTTTAATTCGCATCCCAACCAGTAATTCGATGAGGTCGGAAATGCTTTCTTTTTCCGCATTGATTTCAACGGTCATGAGGACAACTTCATTTCGGAATGGAGATGGATTAATCGTACATGTTTTATACTTAAAATCAGGACGATGAGTTACGGACAATATCTGTTCAATTGGTGTTTTCAGGGTTAGAATATATTGTTCTTTTTCTTTAAATATCCTTTGTATTTCACCTATGGTGCCTGATCTTCTAATTTTACCGTTCTGGATAATTGTGACCCTGTCGCATATTTCTTCGGCCTCCTGCATGTTATTTGTGGCGATTAAAACCGTCTTTCCTGATTCAGCAACCAGGGCATCTTTAATAAATCGTCTTAATTTGTAAGCGACAACAGGATCCAGACTTTTGGTGGGTTCGTCAAGAAAAAGAATCTGTGGATCGGTAAGGAGACCGCGGGCAATGGCTATTTTTTGCTTGTTCCCTGATGAATAATTCTGGAAGACCTGATCGATCTCTTTTTCCAGCCCCATTAATGAAACAAGCTCTTCTATTTTTTTGTCTGTTTTTGGGGCTGATATGTTATTCAATGAACAAAAGAATCGCAGGTTTTGTCTTCCGGTCAGCCGCCAAAAAAAGCTTCGTTCATCACTAACAACGTAGCCGATTATTTTTTTTATATTTTTTTCATCAGCCGTTACATCAATGTTGTTGATAAATGCTTTGCCTGTGGTTGGCAGAACAAGGGTGGATAATATTTTAATAAGCGTTGTTTTACCCGAACCATTTGGCCCAAGAACACCAAAAATTTCTCCATGGTTAACGGTAACACTAATATTATCAAGTGCAACGGTTTCCGGATGTGAAAACGGATGCAGGAGCAGTTCCCGGTATCTTCTGGGTAAAGGAAACCTTTTAGAAAGATTCAGCGTTTCAATAGCATATGGCAAAATGGTTACGGATAGTTACTCTATGATAAAATAAATTCTTTTTAACATTGTTTCATCCTGTGAGAGAATTTCTACCTTCCACTCTCCGGAATCCATGGGAGTAATTTTTTTTGAACTGTAGGTTCGCCAGTTTGTCGAGCCGACGTGCAGCGGGATACCGGCAACCAATTTATCACCAAAATACCAGTTGTGTAATATCTCGGTATTTCCCTTTGATCCTGTAACACGGGTAAAGCACATGAGTTTGGTAAGGTCAGTGGAAAAAACATCTCCTGCCCCTACAGGTTCCCTGTCGACAACATCACGACAGATTACTGCATCTTCAATGACAATGTCTGTCTTAACAGCTTCATTTTCCTGGCCCGAACACGGAACAGCAATCGCAGTCAACAGACATGTGAATAAAACTAGAGATATAAAGTATTGATTTGATTTCACGAGAGCCTCCTTTTCATATTACCATTTTACTTTTGTCGTCAGTTTGGTTGAACCTTTTGTTCCTGTTTTGGGGTCTGTTGCTGTAATCGTCACCTTACCGACAGCATGAGAATTTGCAAGTCCTTTTCTGCCGGTTGTGTTTCTGACAGAGGAAAGTGTCGGATCTGATGAAGACCATTCCACAAGCTCTGTAATCGTTTTTTTAGATCCGTTGGAATAAACGCCGGTTGCAGAAAATTGTTTCATTTTTCCGATATACAAAGTCTGATTTTTCGGGGTTACTGACAGGGATTCCAGTTCGGAATCGATGACAATAAGGTCGACTTTACCTTTGATACCAGTATTGGGGTAAGAGGCGGTAACAACGAGGGAACCGGTGGATAATGTGGTGAGGGTTCCTTTCTTGTCGACAGAGTTGCCGATCGTTGCAATCGATGTATTAGAACAAGACCATTTAACAAGATGTGAGATGTCATTAGTAGAATTATCCGTGTACGAGCCGATTGCGACTATCTTACTGTTCCTGCCCACTGGTATGTTGGTTTCAGGCGGTTTTACTGATATGGAAACCAGTGTTGCGGATGTGACGGTGATGCCGGCTTTACCGCTGGCACTAGTTACAGGATCTATTGCTGTTATTACGGTTTCGCCTTCGGTGGCGCCTTGTATCTTGCCTTTTAGATTTTTTTTGTTATGGGCAATTGCAATCCGATTGTTTTCTGTTGTCCAGTTAAGCCTGCTCGTAACGTTTTCCTTTGAACCATCTGAGAAAGATCCGGTGGCAGATAGTTGAACCGTTTCTCCCAGTGGTATAATAGGGCTTGTCGGAGTGATGGATATGGAAAGCAACTCCGAAGAAATCACCGTCAGCAGTGTTTTGCCGGACACACCGGATTTTGGGTCTGTGGCTTCAATGATTGTTGAACCCTTTGAAAAAGCAGCAATCTCTCCCTTACAGCCCTCAATATTTCCTGTTGCAATCACAAAAGGATTTTTGGCAGACCATTTTAGCACATTCGTGAGGTCTTTCGTGGATCCATCCGAATATTTCCCGGTTGCACGAAGCTGGAGAGTCTTGCCCAGGGGTATTGACGGATTTTGGGGCGACAGCGAAATCGATATGAGGTTTTGTCCCTGTACTATAATCCTGGTAGTATCTTTAATTCCTACTTCCGGATCTTTTACCGTAATCACCGCGGAACCTGCTGACCTGGATACGGCCAGACCTTTTTTGTCGGGTGAAGTGCTGAACCTTACCACTTTAGGGTTGGAAGAGGACCAGTCAACCGATTTTTGTAAAATGTGGGTTGAGCCGTCACTGTATTTGCATTTTGCCATCAACTGCAAAGAGGTACCCAGAGGGATGGATGATTTTTTGCGGATGATTTTAATTGATACCATCCGCGCCTTAATAATCGTCACGGTAATGTCATCTTTTATTCCAGTCCCAGGCGCTTGGGCTAAAATTGAGGTTGAGCCTGCGGTTTTAGAAATAAGCATGGCATTTCCATCATCTGTAAGTTTCACCTTTGCAGTCGATTTGTTTTTAACCACCCACGATACAGCAGATGAGATATCTCGTTTTGAGTTATCGGAAAAAGTACCTTCAGCTTTTAATTGAAGCGATTTGCCGAGCGGAATTATGGCGTTTTCAGATATAATTTCAAGGGCGATGAGTTTTGCCTCGGAAACTGTCAGCAGGGTTTTTCCGGTTTTTCCGGTTTTCTGATTTGTAGCGGAGATGGTGGTGATGCCGGATGCTTTGGAAAAAGCTGTGCCTGTTGGACTGCCTTCCTGAAACACCGTAATATTCTTGTCTGATGATTCCCAGATCACGGTTTCTGTGATGTCTTTTGTTTGTCCGTTGGCATATATTCCTGTGGCCCTGAACTGAATAGTATTGCCGGGTGAGATATTGCCGGCATCCGGAAAAATAACCCGGTTTCGAAATTTGTTGCCGTGATAATGGTTTTTCCAGCGGAAACGCTTTTAACAAAACCGGAATTATCAACACCTGCAACCTCTGAATCAGATGATCGCCAGGTCACAAGGGCAGCGATATCTTTTTTGCTTTTATCCGAGTATATGCCGATTGCGGTCAGCTGTCGTGAATCACCCTGAGATAAAGGTAGGGGATGCGGAAGCTCAATATATACAAGATGCGGTTTTTTTAAATATAAAAAATAGATAGCCGTAAAACCGGCAATGAGCAGAAAAAACAGGATTAAAAGAATTGGAATATAAGAACGGTTTTTAGAATTTGAATTATTCGTCATCCGGCTAACCTCCAATCGTTGTATGATTTTTACGGAATCGCTATAAATTAAATTTATTGATGATGGTATTAATCCAAAATATTGTTTCTGTCAATTAATATAAAGATTTATAAATAACAAATATTGACTGTTTGACAAATGTATTTTTATTACATAAAATTATCATAATTCATTCGACTCCAGAAATTATTCACGCAAAAATTGTTGATTCATTCAGAGTTTTATTATCGTTATCATTTATTATCAGTATCAGGGACAGACTTATTCGGCTATCTGAATTCACTCGGACAGTTCAACTCCTCGAAGCCGTTTTAATAGTGCCGGATTAGTACCGGTATTTCAATGATATGGAGGCGCCAAATGTCCTTAAAGAAAAAGAGAAGGTTTGCTCGCAATTATAACGGAGGTCCGATTACTATTTCTGAAGTTGATAATAAAATATCCAATAATGCGATGATGGACAATTACAGTGTGAACGGAATGAATTTTATAACCGATTTTGCTGTAAGGCCCGGTTCCGACATCAGTATAGAAGTTCTAAATCAACCATTAGAAAACAATCTACCAAATTTTCTTAATGATTTTCATGCAAAAGTCATATGGTGCGAACAGCTATCGGACGACGCAGGGTATACTATAGGGGTAAGGTTCAAAAAGACAATGGATCAATAAAAATTCATCAAATGAGGGATAAGGAGCGACGTTGAATCACAATGTGAATAGAATAAAAGACGACGCAAATATGTCATACGAAATCATAGATCGAAGAAAAGAAAGCCGGTACAAGGTCAAAGACGGAATATTTACTGTGCCGACACCCCGGATTCAATCATCAAGGCTGGGAAATATTATTGATATCAGTATGGGTGGGCTTGCTTTCCAGTATTTTTTGGTAAGAAATATGAGTTTTAATAATTTTATGGAGCTTGACATTTATATTAGTGGTGATGGAATGTTTTTGGACAACCTTCCCATTAACATTATTTCCAACATCGAACTTCAAGGGAGTAGAAAACAGTATATGACGATATCGAAGCGGTTTGGTGTGCAGTTTCGAGAGTTTGATCAGGTTAAAAACACAAAATTACATCATTTTATTGAACATTATACGATATATAAAGTTTAATAAAGACCCTTAATTAAGAATAACTAAGAAGCTTTTAGTCAAAATATTTTTATCAGCTTTTTCGTTCCCGTATAGTTTAGAACAGTATCCACAAACGTTTTTACCTTATTTATATCTTTCCTCCCGGGCGACAGTTCAACACCTGAACTAATATCCACAGCATCAGGTGAACATGATTTCATGGCATCACTAATATTTTCAGGCGAGAGACCACCCGCGAGAATGAACGGGAAATTTTTGCCATACTTACCGGCTTCCGACCAGTTCCAGGGCAGTGCATTGCCACCGGGTAGTTTGCCTTTTCCCAGTTCCACCAGGAAAGCGGAGGCATTGTATTCTGCAGCCTGTTTTAATTTTGGATAACGACTGATGAAAAGTGCCTTAATGACAATCAGTTTTTGTTCTATGAGTCTATTGACAAGGGAAGGGGATTCAGCACCATGAAGCTGAACGGCATCCAGCCCGCAAAAGTCAACAATGCGCATGATATCCGTATATTCGGCATCCACAAAAACACCTGTTTTTTTTATGCCGGAAGGGAGCGCTTTGCTGATGTTTTTTGCCGGTTCATTGGGTACATGGCGTGGGCTTTTTGAATAAAAAACCAGCCCGATGGCATTTGCTCCCACTTCAGCACATTGAATGGCCTCTTCAACATTGGTGAGGCCGCAGATTTTTATTTGTGGTATCGTGATATTTTTCATTTTAGTTCAATAACAGGGATCTGATAAACCTCGAAGGATCATCAGCCCTGACAATACTTTCGCCGATCAGAAAGCAGTTTATCCCATACTCCTTATTCTTAATAATATCTATCCTGTCCCTTATGCCGCTTGCAGCCACTGCGGTTTGATGCGGTTTAATCAATTTCATCATTCTTATGGCAATATTGATATCAGTATCAAATGAACTTAAATTGCGGTTGTTGATTCCAATGAGGTCTGCACCGGCCGAAGTGGCATCCTCAAGATCTTTTTCCGAATGGACCTCCACAAGACTATCCAGAGACAGCTCACGGCATAATGCAAGATAATCGGTAAGTTGTCTCGCGGAAAGTATCCTTGCAATAAGAAGAACAGCATCAGCTCCAAGAAGGACCGACTCGTAAATTTGGTATGATGAGATCAGGAAATCTTTTCTCAGCACAGGAAGTTTAACAGCATCTCGAGCCTTTTGGAGATCTTCAAAGCTTCCTTTAAAAAAATGACGGTCCGTGAGAACGGAGATAGCTGCTGCACCACCTTTCTCGTACTGTCTGGCATAATCCGAAGGGTCAAGGCTTGTGTTTATGTCTCCTTTTGAAGGAGATGCCCGTTTAATTTCTGCAATAATATTTATTCCTGAAGGAGTTGTTTTCTTCATGGCATTGCTGAAAAAACGTGTTTTATTTTGTTTTTCTTCAGATTTTCTTCGGAGCTCTTGTTCCGGGATCGTCTTTCTTGACACCTCGATTTCTTTTTTTTTCTGTTCAACAATTACCTTAAGGAAATCTTTTTTCATAACCAACATACCTGTTTTTAATTGTTTTCATTTGTGAAAGCAATAAGCGCTTCAAGTTTTGATAATGCTGCACCACTATCAATAGAGGTCTTTGTAAGGGATATACCTTCTTCAAGGTTTTCAGCACGGTCAGCAGCCATGAGGGCCGCAGCCGCGTTAATCAGCACCACATCTCTTTTGGGTCCTTTTTCGCCTTTCAGGATGTTTTTTGTGATCAAGGCATTCTCAGACGGGTCTCCTCCTAAAATGTCTTTATTATCTGCCAGTTTTCCAAAAAACTGCTCAGGACTAATATCATAAGTGGTGACAAGGCCGTCTTTAAGCTCAGAAATTCGTGTGGGTGCGCAAACGGAAATTTCATCAAGTCCTTCATGGCCGTGAACCACAAGTGCTTTTTTTGTGCCGAGAAGCTTGAGGGCGCTTGCAAACATTTCCGTCAGTTCAGGAGCAAACACACCGATAAGCTGACAGTTTGCCCCTGCCGGATTAGTTAACGGGCCAAGCATGTTGAATATAGATCTGACGCCGATTTCTTTTCTGGCATTTGCGGCATACTTCATGGCTCCGTGATATCTAGGTGCGAAAAGAAAACCGATGTTGATTTCCGAAACCGCTTCCTCCGTCACTTCAGGGTCAGTGTCAATCTTTACACCCAAAGCTTCCAGTAGATCCGCAGATCCACACTTGCTTGTTATTGAACGGTTGCCGTGCTTTGCAACCGTAATCCCGCATCCTGCAACGACGAAGGCAGTGGTAGTAGAAATATTAAATGTGCCGGCACTGTCGCCACCGGTACCGCATGTGTCAATCACTGTTGAAGCCGGTGTCTGGATACGGACCGCTTTTTTACGCATAGCACGCGCAGCACCTGCCACCTCTTCAACTGTTTCTCCTTTTGTAGCAAGGGCTCCGAGAAAAGCGCCAATCTGTGCATCCGTGATTGTTCCTGAAAAAATGTCGGTAATTATTTCAGCCATCTCTGCTTCGCTCAGGTTTTCTTGACGGATAATTTTAGTTAGATGTTCCTTGAACATTTTACTATTCTCCTCTTAATTGATTATATGGTTTCAATGCCTGTTGTTTTAAGAAAATTTCTTAACAACCTCTTTCCTGTCGGCGTCATGATCGATTCCGGATGAAACTGGATGCCTTCCGTTGGATGCTCCTTATGTCTTATGCCCATAATTTCGCCATCGTCTGTTTCTGCACTGATCACAAAACATTCAGGCAGACTGTCCCTGTCCACCGCAAGGGAATGATAGCGCATTGCCTGGAAGGGTTTATTAATATTCTCGTAAAGTATTTTCCCGTCAGCATTGATCATTGATGTCTTGCCATGCATTAAACATTTTGCGGAAATAATTTTCCCGCCAAAAGATTCTGCAATAGCTTGATGACCAAGACAGACTCCCAGAATCGGTATTATACCCGAAAAATGTTTTATCGCCTCCATAGAGATACCGGCCGAATCAGGCCTGCCCGGTCCCGGCGAAACAACAATGCCTGCGGGTTTGATTGAAGCAAGGTCAGGTATGCCGACAGCGTCATTTCGAAAGACTTTTACCGGGGCACCTAGCTGCCCGAGATATTGGACCAGATTGTAAGTAAACGAATCATAATTATCTATCATGACAATCATTTTATTTCCTCCACATTGGAACTTTCTTTTGCCACAAGTTCCATTGCACGCTGAATCGCCATGGCTTTGTTAACAGTCTCCAAACGTTCGGATTCAGGATCGGAATCCGCGACAATCCCTGCACCCGCTCTGACAATGAGTCGGTTATCCTCTATACACGCAGTACGTATGGTGATTGCCATATCCATATTCCCGCTAAATGAAACATATCCGACGGCGCCGCCATAAGGCCCTCTCGGCTCGGTTTCCAGTTCTTCGATAATTTCCATGGCACGGATTTTTGGAGCTCCGGACAACGTGCCGGCCGGAAATGTAGCGGCAAGCAGATCCCATGCATCTAAATCCGACCTTATATCGCAGATAATGTTTGAAACCAGATGCATTACACGAGAATAGCGTTCGACGATCATAAGTTCCGTCACTTGAACGGAACCGATTTCCGCTATTCGACCCAGGTCGTTTCTTCCCAGGTCAACAAGCATAAGGTGTTCTGCACGCTCTTTTTCATCCTTTAGAAGCTCGTCGGCAAGCGCCCTGTCTGATTGCTCTGTTTTTCCTCTGGGGCGTGTGCCGGCAATGGGACGAAGGGTTGCCATTCCGCCTTCAAGCCTGACCATTGTTTCCGGCGAAGAGCCCACAAGCGCCACATTGCCAAGATGAAGAAAAAACAGATAGGGTGACGGGTTGATGTATCTCTGGGCTCTGTATAAAGACCATAAATCAGGAGGGTTTTCACACACAAATGGCTGTGAAATCACAGACTGGATAATGTCGCCCTGATAAATATACTCCTTTACTTTTCTAACATTTGCTTTAAATGTTTCATTGTCGACAGGAGTGGACAGGGAGAAGTCGTTACATGATGCATTGGCATGGTCCTCATTAACAGGGGGCTTCATTTTTGAAAGCATGTTGCGAATGCGGAGGCGAGCGGACTCAAAAAGCTCGTCTTCGTTCACGCCTTTATATTTTACATCTTCTATGAATGTGATTACTACGATAAGAAGTGTATTACTTATATTGTCAAAAATAAGAAGTTCATCAGGAATGATGAAATGGGAAACAGGTTTATCTTCCGGCCAGCTGTTTGGGATAGACTCGAAAAATGAAACCATTTCATAATTCAGATAACCAACAAGGCCTCCCCAAAATCTTGGAAGCTCGGGTATCTCGGCCGGAATATATTTCGACATAAGTTTTCTGAGCAAATTAAACGGATCTCCCTTATGCTCAATTTTTTCCGTGGATTTGTTTGTATCAATTTCAATAAAATGTTTGTAGATACGTATTTGAGCTCGGGCAGAAGTGCCGAGAAAACTGTATCGGCCCCATCTTTCACCACCTTCAACACTTTCAAATAAAAAAACAGAGCCGTTATTTTGATAGAATTTTCTAAGAAGAGAAACCGGTGTTTCGGTGTCGGCCAGAATTTCAGTGCATACAGGGATCACGTTATACTTTTTTGAAAATTCTTTGTATACTTTTCGGTCCGGAAATTTGTTCAGCAGCATATTCTTTTCCTTTATTCTGTTAAATAAAAACCCTACAAATAAAAAAGGCCGCGATTTATGTTCCGCGACCCTTAAAAAAAAAGACCGCGGGCTTTCCAGAGTTTGCCAGCGGTCAGTATCATTTACGTTGTGATATTATAGTCAGGTGGTTCCACCGGCAAGCCCCGCAAAAGAAGTTTGCCACCACCATCGATTAATTTTTATTCTTCCGTTCTTTGAGTTCATTGTTATCCAGTAACTTGATTGTGGGAAAATTGTCAAGTATTATTTGCCAAACATATAATGACCAAGGGTTTTCTATTTAAACAGGAGAGAAAATGCTGAGCGGCATTTTTTTTCAGCGTCTTGGACGTTGTTCCAATTAACAAGAATTATTCAGCATCGGTGATTCCATAAACATTGTTGGCGGGTGCGCTGCCTCGACGTTCATCTGAAAGAACACATTCACTGTAATGAGGCTTGTTGATGCGGTTGACAGCAATTAGCACCTGTACAGCTTCTATGCCTATTTTTCCTGAGTTGGCTTGCCATATAATCTCTTCCAGGGCAGTTCGATTCTGAAAAGATTCGAGTCGATAGGGACGCTGGGAAATGAGCGCATCGTATATATCACTCACCATTATAATATCGACCATCGGATTATCTATCTTTATGCCTCTTGGGTATCCACTCCCATCCTTTCTTTCATGATGGTCCCGAGCAACTATTGATGTAAAGTGCCGGGCATCTTTAAAATAATAGCTGAGTAAAATATAGCCTGCCAACGTATGATGTTTTAGTGCTGCTTGTTCTGCAACGGTCAAAGGGCTTTTTTTGTTTAAAATATTTAATGGTACACATAACTTTCCAATGTCATGGGTTGGCCCTGCAATTACTTCTTTGGATATTTTTTTTGGGTCGGATATTAACTGTTCCGCAAGAAGAGTGGATAGCGCACAAACCAATAGAAAATGACGATACGTATAAAAATCCGTGTGGTGAAAATGATAGATCGCTTCGAGCAGCGGTAATGGCAGTATCACTTTTTCCATATTTTTTAAGACAATGTTTTTCGATTTTTGATCACTAAAAATAATGGTGTAAGGGTGCTCATCAATAAAATGAAGCAGGTCTTTTTTTATACTGGCATAGGTGAATAAAGAACAAGACTCTTTCATGCCTTTATTTTTCATAATTAACTCAGTCATGATTTCCGGAGATAATGTGGTCCCGGCGGAAAGTAATTCCCGTTGATCAAATGTAAATACTGGGTATTCGAGTATGGAGGTCATCATCAATTATCCTTTTTGAATAATGCGTCAACTTCCGTAAAAGAGTTTTGTTTATTAATCCCTTAATTCTTTATTCTGATTCTCCATAAGATGTCAACCATTTAGAGAAATTTCCAATTTTAAATTAGCGAAAACCATTTAACGTAACCTGACAGTTTGTTTCTAACAGAAGATGCCATAAAGCTTGATAAAAAGTTTTTTTATACGTATAATGTGCAAAATTTTTTGTTATAACGTGAGACAAAGAAAGGAAATGCTTGATGAAGTTACAGGAATTCTGGGCTAAATTTTATCCGGCTGACAGCCGTCAGATTACCATAGCATCAAATAACGGCCATGAATATCTATGGCTGAGAAAAACCGATGAGTGGATGTATTTAGCAGATGCAAACGGTTCATTCCGTGCAGCCAAAGGCGATGAGAATCTTTTTAAAGTGATTGTTGACTGGATGAACTCTATTAAGGCAGACAAGGAAAAAGTAGCGGATTTAAAACATTCCGTCATCGTTGAAAACATCAGTTTAGATTCATCCTTAAACCGATGGATTTTCAAATCCTGAATCAATTTTATGCTTAACAGGAAGAGGCCACGAATATTGGCTTGACATTTGTCGAAATATTGTGTTCTAAAATACGGTTTGAATTTTTACAGACAATAATGATGTTTAATGCGCATTAAACGGCAGTGCTTTAAAAATGAATGTATGGATTAATAAGCCAATCAGTCGATTGGTATTTTTTATTTGTTTTGTAATGGTTTTTGCATGTTTTTCTGATATTTATGCTGAAAACAAAGAAAAGTCGTTTATGAAAAGACAACGGCCGTCGGTCAATTTTCTTGATGAGATGCATGATATGCATATGGACAGTTACGAATGTCTGACCTGTCATCACCGTTATGAAAATGGTGAGAACGTGCTGGATGAGTCTGAACTCGAAGAGGGTAATCCTGATATCTCGTGTTCAGCCTGTCATAATTCAGAAGCAAAAATAGAGCTGAGAGAAGCGTTTCATGGTCAATGCATCGAATGCCATGACCGGCATAATGACCAGAATGGAGGCTCATTGCCGATTCTTTGCGGTGAGTGCCATGTTCGCTATGTGAATAACAACCAGATGAATAACGAATAGCTAGATGAATAATGAATATATAATAGAGAAAGCCGTGGAGTTATATTGGTAAAAGGGAAAAGAAAACCGCTGGAGGAAATAAAAGCAACCGTTTCCAGATATAAGCGAATTTTAATCACCGGTTGCGGCGGCTGTGTATCGGTATGCCTGGCCGGAGGACAGAGAGAAGTTGAAATTCTTTCGGCTGAACTGAAATCTGAATTCAAAAAAGAGTCGGCAGTAAAAAGGATAGACGGCTTTACGGTTGAAAGACAATGCAACATGCAAATGCTCTCAGAGCTTGATGATATCATAAATGAATATGACGCTGTCCTGTCAATGGCATGTGGTGCAGGTGTCCAGTATACTGCTGAAAGATTTCCAAAAGTCCCGGTCTTTCCTGCAATCAATACAATGGCTATTGGCGTTGACAGGGAGCTTGGTGTTTATGAAGAAAAATGCAGGGCCTGCGGTGAATGTGTTCTCGCTTACACCGGCGGCATCTGCCCTGTAACCAGTTGCGCTAAAGGGCTGTTTAACGGTCCATGCGGGGGGACCAATAATGGCGCATGCGAAATCAGCGATGATATTCCGTGCGCCTGGAATGAGATTTACAACCGACTTAAGGAACAGAACCGGCTGGAGGATATTATCGAGCTTCAAATGCCGATGCAGTGGAAGAACCAGATTAAAAGAATCGTGGTTCAGGATTTATACAATAAGTAGAGACAGCTTTGGATTTACAAGATTTTTTGACAAATGACTTTATATACAACCTTGCCGGCGGTCCCCTGGCAAAGATTTCTTTTGCTGTTTTTCTTCTCGGAACAGTGATTCGGACCGTAAAATTCATGTCCCTGACACGGACCGTAAAACAAGACTATCCGGTTCATGGAAGCAGCATTAAAAAAAGATTTTCAGTAAAATCTTTCCTGAAAGAACTCCCTCGGCATTTTAATTCGCTGCAGCATACGGTTCTGGCAAAAAGTCCGGTGACAATAATGGTCAGCCTGATATTTCATGTCTGCCTTCTGGTTACACCGCTATTTCTACTCGCTCATAATATTATGATTTCCAGATTTATGGGAATAAGCTTTTTTTCATTTTCCGAGCAAACAACAAACATAATGACGGTTATATTTCTTGTATGCGCTTTCTACTTTCTATTAAGAAGAGTTTTCAGCGCCCGTGTCAGAATGATAACCTCGATTAATGATTATTTGATTCTGGCCATCACAACCCTGCCGTTTCTTACCGGTTTTCTGGCATATTACCAGATCTATGACTACAAATTTATGATTGTTCTCCATATGCTTTCAGGTGAGCTGATACTGGTTGCTGCTCCGTTTACAAAGGTTTTTCATATGATATTTTTCTTTGTGGGCCGTTTTGTTATTGTAAGCCAGCATACGCTCGGAAAAGGGAGCCGGGAGTGGCAATGGTAAAGCGATTTTTTGTTGGAGAAAAAATATGACCGAACAGACAGCGGCAAAGGTCGATGCAAAACAGATCCGACGAATGCTGGATAAGCATAAACAAAAGATGAAGCTTTCCATGGGCGTCTGCGCTCGATGCAGCTTGTGTGCCGAAAGCTGCTTTTTGTTTAACTTACACGATAATGACCCCAGATATATGCCGTCATATAAATTTATCAATTCCCTAGGTAGGCTTTATAAGAAAAAGGGCAGGGTGAATATGGCGGAACTTGAAGAAATTAAAGTAAATGTTTGGGAAAGGTGCGTGTTGTGTACCCGGTGCTATTGCCCTTTTGGAATCGATATTCCGGATATGATTACTCTTGCAAGAAACATATGTCGATCGCAGGGGGTTTTTCCATCATATGGCATACAGCCCCAATGAACAAACAATTACGATTGTTCCTCTTTGAAATATGAAAAAATTTTGGGAAAAGCCCATAAAAAAATAAGTTGACAAAAAAGGTCTATGCGCTATCAAGATATGAAAAACTGAACCGGAAGTATTTTCTCAACTTTGATGGAGGTATATATGCGCTTAAAGGATAAACTGGATTCTGGAGAATTTGCCGTACTTGCGGAAATGGAACCCCCGAAAGGTGTGGATGTGTCGGGTATGGTATCGGAAGCATCGAAAGTTAAAGGAGCAGTCGATGCCTTTGTTGTTCCTGAAATGAGTAATGCGGTTATGAGGATGAGCGCACTCGGCGGAGCCATGATTCTGCAGGAGAAAGGAATGGAAACCGTAATGCAGATAAGCTGCAGGGACCGAAACCGGCTTGCACTTCAGGCTGATCTCCTTGCCGCCTATGGATGCGGGATTCAAAATATTATGGCGGTAACCGGTGAGGAACCGAGTTTCGGGGATCATCACCAGGCAAAATCTGTGTATGATATAAATATTACTGAAATGATGCGGGGAATAAAGACGCTTCAGAATGGAAAGGATATGGCGGGGATTGAATTGTCAGGCGCCCCTCAATTTTTTACAGGCGCAACCCTTAACTCAGGCGCCAAAGGTGAAGCGCTTAAAAAAGAGCTTGCAGTCATGAAGGATAAAATTGAAGCAGACGCCCAATTTTTCATTACGCCACCATTGTTTGATATTAATGATATTAAATCTTTTTTAGCGAATACGGATACAGGCAATGTTAAAATCATACCCACAGTTCTGCTTCTTAAATCGGTTGGTATGGCCCGGTATATGGCGCGGAGCATGGATCATGTCAATATTCCGGATACGCTAATCAAGAGACTTCAGAAAGCCGGCGATAAAGTTCACGAATGTATATTGATTGCCAAGGAAATGATTAAAACCTTAAAAGATGAACGGTTTAGCGGTGTAATGATTTCTACAATCGGCTGGGAGGGCAAATTGCCGGAGATATTGGGCGGTATGGGTGTATAATAATTGACAACAGCTGATTTCGCGTTTATATACGCTTAAAGAAGATATTGTGTGCCGTACGATATATATACTACCGGCACATTGAGTTTTTTATGGAAAGGAGAAAGTCTATGAGCGAAAAAAAGAGAATCCTTGTTGTGGATGATGAACCTGATTTTGTAGAATTAATGACAAAAGCCCTCGAAAAAGAAGGCTTTGAGGTTGATGTCGCATATAACGGAGTTGAGGGGCTGGAAAAAGTGAAACAGAACCCTCCGGATGCAATTGCCCTGGATGTTATGATGCCTGAAAAGGACGGGTATAAAATGTGCGCAGAGTTGAAAGCAGATGAAAAATATGAGGACATTCCGGTTGTCATGTTAACGGCAGTCGCATCTCACGTGTCATCAACAAGATATTCTCATTATGACGGAATGAGCATGGAAGCAGACGACTACGTTCCAAAGGGGCCCGATGCCGTTAAAGAAGTTGTTGAGAGCATTAAGTCGCTGCTTTAACTTCAAAATACTCCAAGTGAATCCCGCATAGGCAGGATTCACTTCAATTATTTTTAGCCGGTAGAAATACGGTAAATGTTGTCCCTTTTCCTTTTTGGCTTTTTACTTTAATGTTGCCGTTCAGTCTTTCTACAAGCTCTTTTACAATAGGGAGACCGAGTCCTGTTCCGGTGATATACCGGGTATTGTCATCTTTAACCCGATAAAACCTCTCAAAAATTTTTTCAAGATGTTTTTCTTCTATCCCGAATCCAGTGTCTGAGACGGTTGTTCTTACGCCCTTATCAGTTGATTCGATTGTTACGGTTATATCCCCTCCGTCCGGCGTATAGTTGATGGCGTTAGTGATCAGATTGCCGAAAATACTTTCAAGGGCCATGGGATCTGCGGCTACATAAGGCAAATCCGTATCAGGTTGATTCAGTTTTAGCGACTGGTTCCGGCTTTGGATTTTATCCTGCATGAACTCTACAATACTCTTAAGCAACTCTTCAAGCCGTATCTGTTTTGTTTCGCAGCCGACGTTCCCGGCTTCTATTCGTGACAGGTCTAGCATATCGCCTATTAAGGCAATTAGGTTCTGAGTTTTTTCCTTGGCCCGGGAAAGAATTTCATGATCTTTGATGCTTTCCTCTTCTGCCACATCTCTCAGGACAACCGCCAGCTGTTCATGGATGGTTGAAAGCGGCGAACGAAGTTCATGGGAGACTTTTGCCACAAATTCGGATTTGAGCCGGTCAAGAAGTTTTATGGCCGTAATATCCATAAAGTTAATAACAGCGCCGAGACATTCATTTTTTTTGTTGAGTACGGGCCGTCCTCTTGCCATTAGAAATTTTTTGTCCGACATGGCAAACTCATAGGTCGGGATGTCGTCGTCGGAATTATATTTTCCGCTCGAGATATTCATGACAAGGTCACATAGTTCATTGTCGGCAATATAGGTTTTAATCATGTCGCCGGTGCCGTAATCCTCGGGAAGATTAAGATGGTGAAAACAAGCGGGGTTCATAAGAACAACCTGTCCGAGTGTATTGGTAACCAGTACTCCGTTTGGAAGAGACTCAATGATTGTTCGGATACGGCTTTTTTCAGTTCCCAGGTCTGCTAAGGTTCTTCTTCTTTCCGCTTCCAGTTTTTCCGCTTCCTGTTGAAGACGAATTTTTTCCCTGGCACGGCCAACAACAATTCTTAACTGAGCAGGCTCAAATGGTTTTGGGATAAAGTCGTATGCACCCTGTTTCATGGCTTCGATTGCAGCTTCAACCGTGGCAAAACCGGTGATAACGATCACAAGAATTTCTTCATTTTTTTCACGAATTTTTCTTAAGACCTCCATGCCGTCTATACCTGGCATTTTCAGGTCAAGCAGAGTGATCTCCACCGGTTCGCTGTTGACAATGTTTAATGCGTCTTCTCCTTTTTCCGCCATCAGTACATTGAAATCCATACGCTTCAGGATCCTTTCACAGCCTTCACGGATATCTTTTTCATCATCCACAACGAGCACATTCATCGTTTGTTTATCCGTCACTTTTATTACCTCCGTTTTCCGGCTGTTTTAGGGGAAGCTCGATTCTGAATACAGCGCCTTTATCATGCCGATTGGCGGCCGTAACAGTGCCGCTGTGGTCTTTTACGATACCATAAACCAGGCTTAGCCCGAGCCCCGTACCCTTACCCTCTTCTTTTGTAGTATAGAAAGGTTCGAATATATTGCCGATAATATCTTCGGCTATTCCCGGACCCGTATCGGCAATTTCGATAAAGACGCTTTCTGTTTCCGGAGCAAGGCCGGTTTTAACCAACAGTTCGCCGTGGCCTTCCATGGCCTGAGCTGCATTAAGGATGATATTCATAATAACATGGTTTATTTGCTGTATGTCAGCAGGTATTTGCGGCAGGGAAGAGTCAACATCTTGCGTTATTACGATATTATGAAAAAGTGTCTGGTTTCCGAGAAGAAAAAGCGTGCGAGAAATCGTCCTGTTGATATCCAAAGGCTTTTTTTCCAGCTTGGTCTGTCTCGCAAATTCAAGCAGCTCCTTTACAGTGTCCCTGCATCTTTGAGCGTCTTTAATGATTCGGGACAAATCTTCCCGGGCTCCGTCCTCAAGCTTATACTCCTCCATAATTAACTGGGCAAAAAGCGTAATCCCGCCAAGGGGGTTGTTCAATTGATGGGCAACACCTGCAGCCAGTTTCCCCAGCGATACCATTTTTTCAGCCTGTACAAGCTGCAGCTGGGTTTTTTTTAACTCTTCTTCCATTTTAATCTTTTCACGGAGGTCATGGAAGAATCCTATGGAGGCAACTTCGTGCTCACCTTCATACACGATTGCAGCGCTGAGGCATATGGGAATAGTTTCTCCACTTTTTCTTTGAACATCTACTTTATGAGATTTAAGCTTTCCTTTTCCGCCATATTTTTCATCCCGGAGCTTGCGCATGATATTTTTTGCGCCTTCGCCCGGATAAACATCACGAATATTGAGCGTGCTGAGGGCTTCTTCAATACTATAACCGCTGACTTCTTCTGCGGCATCATTAAAAATGAGTATTTTTCCTGTTTTGTCAGCGGCGATAACGCCATCAACAGAACTTAGAATCAGATTTTTTAAAAATGCATTTGAACGCTGGAGTTTTTCCTCCATTTTTTCCATTGCAGGAAGGTCAAAATCCAGCATAAGAAGGGCATCGGTTTTTTCCCCGGAAAGGATCGGATATGTATATACACATGAGCCCTTTTTTGAATTGGTTTCATTATCATCGTCATCACGACGCATTACGGCTGGTTTCCGTGTTTTTATAACCTGACCGGCCAGGCAGTATTCGCATGGAGATTTGCGGTCAAAAAGCGCTTCATGGCATTTCGTTCCCAGTATGTCTGTCTTGCCGTCTTTTACTGCATGGCTGCTGGCATAAAGTATTCTATAGTCAGGTGAAATAATAATGATTTTTTTATAACCATTTTTCTGTTTTGTATCGTTTGTCTTTATATCGTTTTTCATGGTCTTCTCCGAGAGAGAGTTGTATGTTAAGAAACTCAAAAAAATATATGAAGCCGACTTAAAAAGCAAGAGAGGAAAATCCTGGACTTTCCCCAAATTTTTTCCACGTTAAAAAAAGAAATGGATAGCACACGTTTGGGTGGCCGGGACAACTCGTTGTCCGGGTGCGACAGCACAAGAAGCTTTTGTTTACTTATAACAAAAACGGAAGGTTAATAAAGTCAAAAAAATATGGCATTTTGTATCATAGATGTCAATCCTGCCTTGTTGATCGGATAAGGAGATCTAAAAATGACGGTTTGGCGTGAGCAAAGATATACCGCAGATTTTCCGAAGACCTCTTTTTTGGTAGGTTTGATTTACCGATCTCAGAATTATTTCGCCTGGAAATTTTATACTTCCAGAGGAAATCACTATACTTAATGGTTCAGCGGCGGTGTGTAAATCCCGACCGCTGAAACCATTTGATAGCTGATGATCACTGAACTTACTTTACCAACTCAAAATCGCCCGGTCGCCAAGTCTTATCAAACCACGGCTCAAGCGGTCCGTAGAGGCGCAGGAGCGT
>JAFDJC010000211.1 GCA_019307665.1 Deltaproteobacteria bacterium
CCGTCAAAAAGATCTCTTTGGAAGGACTGAATTATCACCGATAAAAAGACCTTGCCTTCTGCGGCGAATTAGGATGATATCAAGCCTTAGGGCTCGCGCAAAAATAACTTCACATTTTGCTATCTCATCTTCAAGTCATTTTTGGCAGATTTTGAAGAGCAAAAATCTTGAAATAGTCCACTATTACTGCGCCTTTTGCTCTTAAATATCTACCAAACCTAACCTAAATCTGAGCGCCAAAAATGTGAATTTATTTTTGCGCGAACCCTTAGATCACTAAACAGGTCCTATCAGGTGTGGCGGCGCTTTTTCTCTCTGATATGGCCCTGAAGACCAGATTTTAGAAGTTGAATAAAATGGAACTGCTGGCACCTGCAGGAAATCTTGAAAAACTCAAATGGGCCGTTATCTACGGCGCCGATGCCGTATACTTCGGCACCCGATTCGGCTCACTCCGGAGCTTTGCGGGAAACTTCAGCTTTGACGATGCCGCAGCAGGCCTGGACCTTCTCCACGCGCAGGGCAAAAGAGGGTACGTTACCCTCAACATCTACCCCTGATGAAATGGGCGCCGATGCCTTCATTGTATCTGACCTCGGCGTACTGATGGAGCTGAAAAAACTTGACCTGAATGCAGCTCTTCATGTGAGCACCCAGGCCAATACCACAAGCTATCAGACCGTAATGGCATACAAAGAGCTTGGCATAAAAAGGGTGAACCTTGCAAGAGAGCTTTCAATTGATCAGATAAAACAGATCCAGAAAAAAATCAAAGGGCAGATCGAGACCGAGGTCTTTATCAGCGGCGCGGTCTGCTTTTCCTATTCCGGCAGGTGTGCCATCAGCGACTACCTGGCAGGTTTTCGCGCCAACCGGGGAGAGTGCAAACACGCCTGCAGATGGAAATATGCCGTTGTGGAAGAAACAAGGCCCGGGCAGTACATGCCCGTCTTTGAAGACGAAAGGGGATTGTACCTGTTTAACAGCAGGGAACTTGCCCTTTTTGAATTTGTGCCTGCCCTTAAAGAGGCCGGTGTAGACGCCATCAAGATCGAAGGCAGGATGAAATCAATTCACTATATTGCCTCAGTAGTCTCGTTTTACAGGCAGGTCATTGACGGAAAAAGATTTACGTGGGAACACGGGCTTGAACGTTTAAACAGGGTGCCCAACAGAGGCTACTCGACCGGATTTATGAAAGGCAAGATCGACAGCAGTGATTACCAGCGAGACAAGAGCACCTCACAATCAGAATCCATTTTTGTGGGAAACGTTACGGAAGAAAGAATAAACGGCATGTGTGTCCTGGAAGTAAGGAACAAGATTTTTGCAGGCGAGGAACTGGAAACCCTGTCTCCGGACGGCTCACTCTCCACCATAACCATGCCCGCTCCCCTTTCAACAACCGACAACCGGCAGGTGGATTTTGCAAACAACTCACAGTTTATCCTTCTGGAGCAGGACCTGAAGCCCTACATGATCCTTCGAAGAGTTGGATCAAAAGAGAGTGTGAATATGTCCGGAAAAAAATAGCATAGATTTGACAGGATTTTCAGAATTTTCTGGATTTCTTCAAGAATTTTATGTAATTATACGGTGACTTACCTTAAAGACCCACCGAAACTTAGCTGAAAAACTTCGAATTAGAGTTTTAAAAAAGCCAAGCGAGAGCTAAAGGCTAATGAGTTGAATCATATCGTTGAAGAGGTAAAAAGAAAAAGCAGAAAATATTATAATTTTCAGACACTAAAGCTCAAAATCAGTATGCCGGATGACGCATAAACAACAAATACAGGAAGGTCAAATTATAACTGGCCTGCTATTCAATGAGCCAATGCGGGTTGAAACCTTCCGCATGACAAGCCCGAATATTTTACAACTTGATGTTACAGATTGTGATCTCAAGTTAAATAATAAGAAAATGGGAACAAGTTATGAAAAAAAACGAACAGCTATTGGATCTTAAAAGTATCGAGCAGATAATCTATATGATACGTGGACATAAAGTCATTTTGGACAGGGAGTTAGCGGAACTTTATGGCGTGGAGACAAAAGCATTAAAGCAAGCTGTTAGAAGAAATATAGATCGGTTTCCTACAGACTTTATGTTTGAACTTACAGCTCAGGAGTTTAAAAACTTGAGGTCACAATTTGTGACCTCAAGTTTGGCCCAATGGGGCGGCGCGCGGTATAAGCCTATGGCTTTTACGGAACAAGGTGTCGCAATGCTTTCCAGTGTCCTACGGAGCAAACGAGCGGTTCAAGTCAATATTGAAATCATGCGCGCGTTTGTCCGGCTACGTCAAATGTTATCGGCACATAAGGATCTTGAGAGAAGACTGGATGCATTGGAAGAAAGATATGATGAACAGTTTAAAGTTGTTTTCGATGCGATCAGGGCATTGATGAAACCGCCTGAAAAGCCAAAGAAAAAGATTGGGTTTGAAGTTAAGGAAGGGAAGCCCAAATATGGAAAAAAGAAGAATGTGCAAAAGAAAGCAATGAAAAAATGAGGTGATGCGTGTGGTTTGTCACGCTAGTCAACAACGTCCCCTAAGTCTCCCCTGGTGGGAAATCCAAAAAGGACAAAAAGAGGGTATGAGTTTCTATATGCCACAAATGCGCCAAGCATGCCATATGGGAAAAGAACGCAATGGAAAGGAAGGATAGAGTAAGCCCAGAAATGAAAAAAGAGCACAAATTTGATAACCTTTTCAGAATTTTCTAGATTTCTTCAACTATTTTATGTAATTATACAACGACTTACCTGAAAGCCCATCAAATATTAGCCTAAAAACTTGAATTTTAAGATCCTAAAGCATCAAAGCTAAAGGCTAATGGGATGAAACATCCCGGTTAAAAGACAAAAGTAAACGGTAGAGCTCAGCAATCTTCTTAATTATCAAACTGTTAAAAGTGAAACTGATTTTCTAATTGATGTGCGGTTTCTTTATGACAAAAACACCAGAAGAAGAAGCCCGAGAAACCATAGACAAAATGCTGGACCTGTCTGGCTGGGATGTCCAGGATGTTGAAAAAGCCAACATCCATGCAAAAAAGGGCGTGGCCATCAGGGAGTTTCCCTTAAATAAGGGCCATGGCTTTGCAGATTATCTTTTGTATGTGGATGGCAAGGCAGCAGGTGTTATTGAGGCAAAAAAAGTCGGCAATACCCTTACAGGTGTTGAAATCCAGTCAGACAAGTACAAAACCGGTCTGCCTGAAGATCTTCCTGCATGGTACAGGCCACTTCCCTTCTGTTATCAGTCCACAGGTATTGAAACTCGTTTTACAAATGATCTTGATCCTGTTCCCCGTTCCAGGGGTACTTTTTCCTTTCATCTCCCGGAAACTTTTGAAGAATGGCTAAGGGATGATACGCCAGTTCTTTCAGACTATGTTGCTGACCCTCCAATCATTTATTCTAAACCATCCACTTTGAACCTGCGTCTCAAACAGATGCCTGAGCTCATGGAGGAGGGCTTATGGTCTGCCCAGATCATCGCTGTAAAAAATCTGGAAAAGTCTCTTGCGGAAAATCGTCCCCGCGCCCTTATCCAGATGGCCACAGGTTCAGGCAAGACATTTACAGCCATCAATTTTATCTATCGGCTTATCAAGTTTGCAAAGGCTCGCCGGGTTCTGTTTCTTGTTGACCGGGGTAATCTGGGCAAACAGACCCTTAAGGAATTCCAGCAGTATGTTTCACCCTATAACAACTATAAATTCAGCGAAGAATATATTGTTCAGCGCCTTACTTCAAACACGCTTGATAAAACCGCCCGGGTCTGCATCTGCACCATCCAGCGTCTTTACTCCATGCTCAGAGGCGTGGATCTTCCGGAAGTTGATGAGGAAGAATCTGTTAATGGTCTTGAAAATGTCTATGATGAAGTGCCGCCCATAGAATACAACCCGGCCATTCCCATTGAGACGTTTGATTTTATCATCACAGATGAATGTCACCGCTCCATTTATAATCTCTGGCGCCAGGTGCTGGATTATTTTGATGGGTATATTATCGGCCTTACTGCCACGCCCAGCAAACAGACCTTTGGTTTTTTTAATCAGAACCTTGTTATGGAATACGGGCATGAGGAGGCTGTGGCTGATGGTGTGAATGTTAATTATGATGTTTACCGCATCCGGACACAAATTACAGAACAGGGCTCAACTGTGGAGTCCGGCTATTATGTTGATATTCGTGACAGGGAAACCAGAGAAGTTCGCTGGGAGCGGTTGGACGAAGATCTTGAATATGATGCAAACAAGCTTGACCGTGATGTAGTTGCAGTAGACCAGATCCGCACGGTTGTCCGTACGTTTCGAGACAAGCTCTTTACAGAGATTTTTCCTGGCCGCACCGAGGTTCCAAAGACCCTTATTTTTGCAAAAAGTGACCCCCACGCTGAAGACATTGTCAAAATCGTGCGTGAGGAATTTGCAAAGGGCAATGACTTTGCCCAGAAGATTACATACAAGACAACCGGCAGAAGGCCTGAAGATCTTATAGCGGAATTCAGAAACAGTTATAACCCCAGGATTGCCGTTACCGTGGACATGATCGCCACAGGCACGGACATAAAACCCCTTGAAGTTGTGATGTTCATGCGCAGTGTAAAATCCCGCAGTTTTTTCGAGCAGATGAAGGGCCGGGGCGTGCGCGTTATAAATAAAGATGATCTAAAGTCTGTTACACCGGATGCCAAAGCAAAGGACCATTATATTATTGTGGATGCTGTGGGTGTGTGCGAGCGGGACAAGACAGACTCAAAGCCCATGGACCGGAAAAAAGCAGTCTCTTTTGAAAAACTTCTCCAGGCTGTAAGCCTTGGAAACACAGATCCAAATGTTATCTCATCGGTTGCTGCCCGTATTGCGCGTATCGACAAAAATATTTCAGAAGAAGATACAGAAAAAGTCATAGAGGTTACAGAGGGCAAAAGTCTGGGCGGCCTTGTATCTGATCTTGTAAATGCCCTTAATCCTGACAATCAGGTGGAGCTCGCCTGCGCCGAACTTAGTGAGGCAGGCAGGCAGGACCCGACTGAAGAAGATATAAAACAGGCAGCAGATAGACTGATAAAAGATGCAGTCAAGCCTTTGTACAATCCGGATTTCAGGAATCTGTTACTTGAAATAAAGAAAAAGAACGAGCAGATTATTGATAATGTCAGTTCAGATGCAGTGATAGAAGCAGCCTTCAGCGCAGAGGCCCTGGAAAAAGCAAAAGACATGGTAGAGTCTTTTAAGCAGTTTATAAAGGATAACAAGGATGAAATCACTGCCCTGCAAATCCTTTATTCCCGGCCGTACAAGTCGCCTTTAAAGTTTGAGGATATAAAAGAGCTTGCAGATAGCATTAACAAGCCGCCCCATCACTGGACAGAGGATAATCTCTGGGCAGCCTATGCGGCACTTGAAAAGTCAAAGGTTCGGGGTGCAAGTGGTGCGCGGATCATGACAGATCTTGTGTCTCTTGTTCGGTATGCCCTTGAACAGGAAAATGAGCTTGTGCCGTTTCCGGAAAAGGTGGATGCGAACTTTAAGGCTTGGCTGGCACAGCAGGAGAAGAAGTTTGATGAAGAGCAGGTCCTTTGGCTTGAGATGATAAAGGACCATATTGCAGGGAACCTGAGTATTGAAACAGATGATTTTGAATATGCGCCTTTTTCGCAGGAAGGTGGGCTTGGTAAAGTTTATCAGTTGTTTGGGGATGAATTGAACGATATTTTGGATGAATTGAATGAGGCGTTGGCGGCGTGACAGACAATCAAACTATAAGTATCAATAAAGCAGAACTTCCTGAAAATTGGGATATTGCAAAGATTGAAGATATATGTACTGTTATATTGGGACAGTCACCCTCATCAAGTTCATATAACATTAACGGAGAAGGCTTGGCCTTTTTTCAAGGCAAAGCAGAGTTTGGTGCCTTCTATCCCAAAACTGTTAAGTGGTGTACAGAGCCAAAAAAAACTGCCTTAAAAAATGATATTTTAATTTCTGTTCGTGCACCCGTCGGACCAACAAATTTATCTCCAACAGAGTGTTGTATTGGCCGTGGTTTAGCTGCTTTAAGGCCAAACGATGGCATGTTATATAAATATTTACTTTATTATTTACGTAGTATT
>JAFDJC010000427.1 GCA_019307665.1 Deltaproteobacteria bacterium
AGAGCCCACAAAGTAACAGTTTAGTCCCATATAAACAAGATGAGCGGCCAGTCAGCCGGGCATTATCAGCGAGAAATATGATGTACAGGCACAGTAATAGAACTGGTCAGGAAGAATCGTTATATAGTGCGGCCTGTGCGGTAGAAGTATCAGAAGAGAACAACGTTTGAAAAAAATCTAAAGGATGTTTGCCCTGTCGCTTTGCTGTCAGCAGAAGGCTGGGTAACACACTGTGTGAATAAGAACCTTCGCTCGAACGAGTTCCGAAGCAGATTTTCCTAAAAATAACCATGTTTCTGAGGGACTGTTCGGCTTGATTATTGGTTGGTTGAACACCGGGGTGTCTAAGGAAAGTAAATAGACGATTGTATGCTTTATCAGGGTCGAGCAGCCTTTTCCTTAATACCTCAGCTTTTTCATCCTTAAGCTTTTGTGAGCATATGGAGTTCAAAGCAGAATAAAGGCGTTTTTCAAATGCACCAGCACGGTCTTGCTTGATGTCACCGCTAATAAATTTTTGTCCGATTTCGCAGGTTTTTTTAAACAAGGCTGAAACGTAGTTGCAAAACTGAATCGATTGTTTATCCTGAGATTGGGGTTTTCTAAGTAGAATTTCCTGCTTTATTTCTTTTGATTTCCGAATCAAATGTGCCAGGCATGTTTGTCGGTCTTTAGCATTCACTGCATTATAAGCCGCATACCCATCGGTATTCAAAACACCGCTGAAGTTATTGCCCAGAATTGATTGAGCAACTTTTGATGAACGATGTTGGTCAATATGAAACAAGGCCAGGTCATCATTGCCTGCATACCAAACATAATGCCCCATACCATCTTCTCGCCAATACGTTTCATCTGCATGAGCGGTGGCAGCTGCACGCAACTTTTCCTTTAAGTCTTCATAGAGAGGTTCACCTTTTTGGGTTGCCGTACGGTCAAAGGCCATAGCAGATGCTGGGACAAAGGGCATATTAAAGAACACGTCAAAAAGTTCTTTTACTTTTCTGTAAGGAATCCGTAAGCCATATCGCAAAAAGACGGCGGCCGCTTTTGTAGTAGGTCCAATCTGACAATTGAGCAGTTCTCCCTTTGCGGCTTGAATGACGGGGCGATTGCATTTAGGGCAGAATGCTTGATGGTGTTTGAAATTTGTAACATGGGTTTGCGGTTGTAGGACGATATCTTCCTGAAGGTGGTCCTTAGTTTCCTCAATGGGTGTTAAATCCGTACATGCGCAATGCGGGCATATATCTGGAGCCGAAACGATAACGGCTTTGTCAATATGATCGGGTTTACGTCTGAACCATCCCGGATGGCCTTTTGGTGCGCCTCGTCTTTTCTTTTTTTCAGGATGGGATTTATCGTTTTCATTAGTTTTGCGGTCGGCCTTTTTGTTCGATTTAAATTGTCTTCTGTGAAGGGCTGTTAGTTTTGCTTTTAACTCTTCATTTTGCTTTTCTAGTTCAACGATGTATTCAAGAGCTTTTTCAAGCTCCTCTTGTTGAATATCTCTAACCTTCCAATGTTCTAAATGCTCACCATGTGAACAATGATATTCGTTCCAGACCCATTGGGTAGACAATCCTTCCAGGTGAGGGCAACAGTGTTTATATTGACACTCAAAATCCCATGGAGCTTGTTGTTGATAACGTGAAGTCATTGATTATTTTTTTGATTCCATTTTAAGCAATTCCCAATTAACTTTTGACAGCTTCTGAATCAGTGTGCGCACTTTTTTATTACGCTCAGTCATCTTTTTCACTTTTGGCACCAAGCCTTTGCGCACATAGCGATTTACGGTTTTCCCATCAACTTTGGTTGTCAGGCTGTGATACATCATTGCAGGAGACCGTACGACTGAACCAATGAGCAGGTCAAAATTTTTTCCCATCAACTTTGGTTGTCAGGCTGTGATACATCATTGCAGGAGACCGTACGACTGAACCAATGAGCAGGTCAAAATTATTAGATATCTGCTCTTTAAGTGAAGCCTGTCTGTTCCTGAGCATATCAATTCGTTTCATTTTATAATCCTTTAATAGCTGATGTTTATGACAAGTATATAATTACTCTTGTCATATGTCAAATAAAAAGAGCTTATTAATTGATAATAAGCTCTTTTTATGTCAGAAACTACTAAACTATTACGA
>JAFDJC010000037.1 GCA_019307665.1 Deltaproteobacteria bacterium
CCCTGTCAACGCAATCCTTATGGTTGGGGGTGAAAAATTTGGCCTGATCCGTTTTGATGAAGAGGGCAATTATCTTAATTTCAAGGCCAATACATCTTGCGCTGCCGGTACCGGCAGCTTTTTGGACCAGCAGGCTGAAAGACTGGGTCTTTCCAGTATCAACGAGCTGAGCGATGAGGCTTTCGCCAACACCGGACCTGTTCCAAAAATCGCCTCCAGGTGTTCGGTGTTCGCAAAAACCGATATCGTCCACGCTCAACAAGAAGGATATTCTCTAACCCAAATCTGCGACGGCCTGTGCATGGGTCTTGCAAAAAATATCGTAGAGACACTGTTTACCGGCAAAACGCCCCGGGAACCGATCATTTTTACGGGCGGTGTATCCAGAAACCGCTCCGTGGTCAGGCACATCAGTTCAATGATCGGTCAAAACATCATCACTGAAAGTTACTTATACGGTGCAGCGGGTGCTGCTATAGGCCTTTTGGATGAACTCCAGGCAGATAACCAGGTAAAGGACCAGATAAACAATCAGATAAGGGCCTGCTCTGCTGATGATATCCTTATCAAAAAAACCTCCGTGAAAACATGGTTTTACAAGCCTCTCCTGCTCAAATCGACTTCATACCCGGATTTTGGCGGCATAGAAACATTTGAATACAGACATCCGGCAACATTCACGGATAAATCGAATCCGGTTGAAGTCGATATATACGAATCCATGAAGGATTTTTATCATGAAGCATACCTCGGCATTGATATCGGTTCTACCAGTACCAAGGCTGTACTCATTAAAAACGACCATACTGTTCTTGCCGGATTTTACACTCTAACCAAAGGCAGTCCTGTTGATGCTTTACGGTCGATACTGGCGACTATTGATTATGTCATAACAAAAAACCGCACAGATCTTAAAATAATCGGCGCAGGAACAACCGGGTCCGGCAGAAAGTTCATCGGGAAAATCATCACAGCAGACCTCGTCATAGATGAAATCACAGCCCATGCTCGTGCTGCTGTTGAAATTGATCCAAAGGTCGATACTATCATTGAGATCGGCGGCCAGGATTCGAAATTCACAACACTGAAAAACGGTATGGTAACCTTCTCCATCATGAATACGGTATGCGCAGCAGGAACGGGTAGTTTTATTGAAGAACAGGCTAAAAAACTGGGATGCCCCCTGTCCGAATATGCCGCAAGAACTGAAAATCAGAAATCTCCAATAGCAAGCGACCGGTGTACCGTATTCATGGAAAGGGACATCAACCATTATCTTTCAGAGGGTTATACCCGTGATGAAGTATTAGCATCAGTTCTTCATTCCATCGTAGAAAATTACCTGACAAAAGTAGCCATTGAGAACAATATCGGTAATAGAATATTTTTCCAGGGCGCCACCGCAAAAAACAGGGCGCTTGTTGCGGCTTTCGAGCAAAGGCTGAAAAAACCGCTCAATGTGTCCAAGTACTGTCATCTCACAGGGGCTCTCGGAACCGCGCTGACCCTTTCCGATCAGAATGTCAGGAAAACCGGATTCAAAGGCATCAGCCTTTATCAAAAAAATATCCCCATTACATCCGAAATATGTGAGTTATGCGCAAATCACTGCAAGATTTCCGTGGCGCACGTAGACAAAGAAAAAGTGGCCTATGGATTTATGTGCGGCAGAGATTACGACACAGAAAAATTCGTGAATAACAACCGGTCAGGTTTTGATCTTTTAAAATCCAGAAAAGAAGTCTTTGCTTTCAAATCCGGCAATAACGTTAAAAAAAACATCACCATCGGACTACCCGTCAGCCTGCACATGCATGAAGACATACCTTTCTGGAAACGGTTTTTTGATGCGCTTTCCATTAAGACTGTCACGAGCAGGCATTTTCGGGATGCTGTAAAGCATGGCAAACAGATTGCCGGAGCGGAATTTTGTACACCTGTGACCGCTCTTTACGGACATGTCGATTACCTCCTCGATTGTTCCGATTATGTTTTTTTGCCTTTTTATCTCGAAAAAAAGGCTAAGAAAAAAAACCGCCGCAGGCAATTCTGCTATTACACCCAGTTTTCACCGGCCTTGATTGCGACCGCAACCAGGCCGGAAGCTCGGAATAAGCTTCTTATGCCGCTTGAAAAATATCTTTATAGTAGCTTTCATGATAAAGTCCAGCTGTATCAGATGTTGAAATCCATTTTACCCGGTAACAAAAGTTTTTTCAATATTTCAGCTGCATATGACGCGGCACATGAGTTTAAACGCTCATGTGAATTGAAACTGAAAAAAATATACAAACAGGAATCAGCTTCCGGCGACCTTCAAGTCATTTTACTGGGCCGGCCATACACGGTCCTTTCATCTTTCATGAACAAGCGAATCCCCGAAATTTTCGGGTCCTTGGGTGTCAAAGCCTTTTTTCAGGATATGCTCTCATATACACCCGAAGATGTCCGCTCCATAGAACCGCTTTTAAAAGAAGTGCACTGGAACTATGCCGCAAAAATCCTGGAATCAGCATGTGTTGCTGCTCAAACCAGCGGTGCATATCCGGTCCTGATCACCTCTTTCAAGTGTACACCGGATGCTTTTGTTATCGACTATTTCAAAAAAATCATGGAATCATATGAAAAGCCGTACCTGATCCTTCAACTGGACGATCATGATTCCAGCGTGGGCTATGAGACCCGGATTGAGGCCGCGATTCGCTCATTTAAAAACCATTATCAAACAGCATCAAGAAACCGATTGGCAAAAAATTCCCAATCGCTCATTCCATCAAGGGAACGGCGACTTGGAAACAGAACCCTGCTTATACCGAACTGGGACGACATCTCCCTGAAACTGATGGTTGCAGCTTTTCAGAGACAGGGAATTGATGCAAGGCTTTTAGAGGAAAACGAAATAAGCATTCAGAAAAGCCTTAAATACAATACCGGCCAGTGCATCCCCTTAAATATTATAGCCCAGGAATTCATCGATTATGTTCTGACCCATGACCTGGATCCAGCCAAAACAGTACTGTGGACAGTCAAATCCACCATGGCTTGCAATCTGCCCCTGTTCCCCCATCACATGAAAAATATTTTCAGATCATATGGAAAAGGCATGGAAAAAGCCAGTGTGTATGCCGGAGAACTTTCATTCATGGACCTATCCGTTAAGCTTCCGATTAATGCCTATTTCGCATATATGTTCGGTGGGATGATTCGAATGCTCGGTTGCAAAATCCGACCCTATGAAAAAATCAAGGGAGAAACCGATCAAACTATTGAAAAAAATATAGATATTATGAGCGATGCCTTTCTTGGCAAGCGTTCAAAAGAGGATGCCTTTCATCAAGTGGTCACCAATTTTGAACAGATCGAGCAAAATCCCGGGTCTATACAACGCCCCAAGGTTATGATATTTGGTGACCTCTATGTCCGATATAATGAAGTGATGAACCAAGATTTGATACATTTTATCGAAGAAAACGGCGGCGAAGTGATCGTAATGCCATTCAGTTCTCATATGAAGATGATCGCTAAACCTTATTTCCAAAAATGGTTCAGAGAAGGACTGTATTTCAATGTACTTTCCAGCAGTGCCCTGATGGCGGCTGCAAAACAGCTCGAAAAAACATATATCAAATATATGGAGCGAATTTTCAACAGACCTGAACCGGCATTTAACGAATCTCCTAAAAAGATCCTTTCGGAATATCATATAAGAAATGAAAATAGCGGGGAATCCATCGAAAATATATTAAAAATTTTTTATGCCACAAAACATTATCCGGATATTTCGCTGTTCGTCCAGACAATCCCGGCATTCTGCTGTCCATCCCTGGTGACCGAGGCGATGGCAGGAGAAATCGAGAGAAAGACAGGGGTACCTATTGTATCGATAACCTATGACGGTACCATGGGGAATAAAAACGATGTGATTATCCCATATCTTACGTATCCGAGAGTTCCGTTGCAGGAACAGGCTCAGGAACCTTTATCTGTCGGGGATCGGTTATATCAGAAAAACTGAAAAAATGGTCTGTCTGGTACATCATCCGGCGAAGCGCATCATCAAGCTTTTCTCTATATTCCTCACACTCTTCCTTGGAAGCGTCTGACGGAACATGCATGAACTTATCACCATAAACAAATACAACTTTTGAAAACGGCTTGGGAATTATGGATCTGTCCCAGCTCTTCAGGCGCCAGCATCGATCCACATTCCACATAACAGGAATAAGCGGAAGTCCGGTTCTTTTGGCAAGAATAATGATACCGATTTTTGAAATATAAGGAGGGCCTGTGGGGGCATCAACGACCAGCCCGCCACGATGTCCTTTTTCGAACAACCGATACATTTCCGCAAGTGCCTGGGACCCCCCTCGGCTGGAGGAACCCCTCACCGGAATCCAGCCAAATCGTTTCGTGGCCTGGTTGGCAAATTCACCATCCTTACTGGCACTTGCCATGACAACGAATTGAAGGTTCCTGTAAAAATAAACAAAATAGAAGAGCCCCCTGTGCCAGGAAGCATATAAAAGTCCTTTGCCGGGATTTTCCTTTAAATAGCGCTCCTCGATTTCACGGCCAAATACCCTGACCCGGCAGGTCATAAACAGCAATGTGGTCAATATCTTTACAACCCATCCAAAAGCATAAAACGCGGCATGTTCCCAAGGTTTCATCCAACAGGTCTCCGGTGTGGTAGCGCCAATTTGAATTTTTTACAAAGCCGTCTCTAATACCTAACGACGGATGCCCCCCAGGTAAACCCGGATCCGAATGCAACCATCAGCATCAGGTCACCTCTTTTAATGGTGCCGTTCTCGCTAAATTCGTCAAGCAGGAGGGGTATGGTTGCCGCTGTAGTATTGCCGTACCGGTCAATGTTATAAAGCACCTTGTCTTCCGGAATTTCAAGGTATTCAGCGGCCATTCGATTAATACGGATATTAGCCTGGTGCGGCAACACCCAGTCAACATCATTGACGGAAAACCCTGTCTTCTCTAAAGCAGACAGGCTGACCTCCACCATACGGCGTACGGCATTTGTGAAAAGATTTTTTGGGTTAGGCATTTGAGGGTACATATCAACATTCGCTTCAATATCAGAATAATCATAATAAAGAAGCGGCATTTTCCCTATATCAAAGAGATTCATGTGCACACCGTTAAAGCACCCTTCTCCATCGGAATGTGTTTCCGTAATCAATATTTCAGAATCCGTGTTATCGGCCTTTGAAACAACGACTGAAGCCGACCCGTCACCAAACAGCACGGTTACGGCACGTCCCCTGTCGTTAAATTCAAGTGCGTTTGAATGCAGCTCAGATCCAACCAGCAAAATATTCTCAAACATACCTGACTCAACAAAAGACTGTGCCATCTGCAGCCCGTAAATAAAACCGCTGCACTGCTGCCGGATGTCATAACAGGGGATATGACGATCAGCCCATCCCAGCTTCTGCTGCATAATGACACCGGTTCCCGGAAAATGAATATCCGGGCTTAAGGTTGCAAAAATAATGGCATCGATTTCTTCAACATCAATCTTATTTTTTGACATGAGGTTATCGACGGCTTTTTTCCCGATATCAGAGCATCTGTCGCCTTCGTCTGCATAATGCCGCTCCTTGATCCCTGATCTGCGCTGAATCCATTCATCACTAGTGGTCATTAATTTTGCGAGATCGTCGTTTGTAACGACCTTATCCGGTATATATCTTCCCGATGCTCGAAAATATGCTTTTCTATTCATCTTATTTCTTCTCATATAAAGGTTTACGGTGTCGGCTTTTGAAATATGCGCCAACACCGGTATCTTAATAACGCCATTTGATAGTATTATCCCCCCGGCTTGTCAAGACGATTTGAAACAGGCTTTTTTCTGTTATCTTGAAGTCGAAATTTAAATCATTAATTTATGGTTGACAAAAGTTTACAAATAGTAAATATATTGAAATATGGATAGAAAACTTAATTTAAAAAAAATTAAAAGTGCCATGCAGGTGAATGGGCTTAACCAGGCTAGAATCTCAAAAGAAATGGGCGTTTCTCGAACTATTGTCAGTGAATGGTTCAAAGGGGCAAAATTTCCAAAGCCTGATAAACTCTTAAAACTCGGTGTCACATTAGGCCTTTCCTTTAATGAAATTGTAACAGAAATATCGAGTCGGTTTGAGCCTGTCATAGCTTTTCGGAAAAAAGCCAATCGAAAAACAAAAGATACTCATTTAGAGCGAGCAAGGGATATGGCTATACTTCTTGAGCAACTAGTCGGCTATCTGCCATTCCAAGATCTTGAACACCTTCCGACACTTAAAAAACCATCGCTTGGCTATTCCTATTTACAAAAAGTCGCATTAAAAATTAGAAAAGATGTTGATGCCGATCCTGACACCCCCATAGAATTAGAGATGCTGATCCAAAAATTTATCGATCTTGAGGCGGTTCTTATTCCGGTTTTGTGGGGAAATAAGGAAAACCATGAAAACGCATTACATATCTATCTGCCTGCATCCAAAACCACCTGGATTTATTTAAATATCGATAGTAAAATCCATGATTTCAAATTTTGGATAGCCCATGAGCTTGGTCATGTATTGGCACCTAGTTTTGAAGGTGAAGATGCTGAGGATTTTGCAGATGCGTTTGCACAGGCTTTTCTTTTTCCTGAAAACTGTGCGGATAGAGTATATCATGAATTGATATTGATCAAAAATACCGGTGCCAAAATAAATAAAATTATTGACTATGCTGACAGGCATACGATTTCACCTATTACTGTGTATGAGGCTATAAATAACTATGCATCTGAAAATAATTTAAGACGAGTTAACCTGGGAAAAGGATTTTATGGAGCAACAACTAATTTTACAGAAAAATTTTACAGAGTCAGTGAAACGCTGAACAAAGCAAAACAGTTTTCCGCCGAAGATTATATAAAGCTCTCATCTGAATACTTCGGCAGTCCTTTCTTCAAAACTCTTAAGGAGTTTTTATCTGAGAACAAAAAATCCTCCGGTTTTATCCAGATACTCCTTGAAACATCCATAATAGATGCAAAGGAAATATTCAAGGAGCTGACTCGATAAATGCCACAATCGAAAATTCTTCTGGACACAAATGCATACCTTAGGCTGGCATACAACATTCATCCTTTGCTTTTCGTAAGTTTTGGCGGAAAAAAGTATACCCTCTATGTAATAGATGGTTTTCAAAAAGAATTTGAAAGAAACAGGAGGCTGAAAAATAAATTCTACTGGGTCAATGACCCAGAGTATAGAGAAAATCGCCTAAAAAAGATAAAACTTTCCAGAAATGATACAAAAATGATCGACACATCATATAGTTATATCTGGCAACACAATATTGCGATGTCATTCGGTGCATCAAGACCGGATGTACGAGCCCTTGCCTTTGGTTATGTTTTAAACATCCCTGTTGTTACAGACGATAGAGGTATGATTGAACTGGCAGAATCAATAGGTATTGAAGTGTGGAGAATTTTAAAACTGATGAAAATTATGAATGATAACGATCACGTGGATATAAAAAATTTAAGTGCCCTTGTTGAATATCTTGATTATATTGACGATCTCCCATATCCAAGCTTTATAAAAGATTTTAAAAAGCAGTTTAAAATTTAATGTATATATCCAGGCAACTAATTTGTCAGTTTAAAGAACACCTCTTCCAGACCTTTCCTTTCTGTTTTTGCCATTTGGCGCAACTCTTCGAAAGTGCCTGCGGCGATAAGCCGGCCCTTGTTAATAATACCGATTCTGTCACATACATCCTCGGCAACTTTCAGGGTATGGGTTGACATGAATATGGTCTTGTTTTCTTTTGCAATATTTCTAAAAAGTTCACGTACCATCTTAATCCCTGCAGGGTCCAGGCCCACAAGCGGTTCATCCACTATGAAAAGCTCGGGATCATGCAACAGGGCTGCGGCCATAATAAGGCGTTGCTTCATACCGTGTGAATAGGATTCAATGAGTTCAAAAGACCAGTCTGACAGGGAAAACAACGATAGCAATTCTTCTGCTTTTATTAAGAACACATCATTGGATACATTGTACAGATCTGCCATAAACCGCAGGAATTCCATTCCCGTCAGCTTTTCATAAAGATACGGCCTGTCGGGTATAAAGCCTGTTTTGCGTTTTGCGTCTTCAGGATTTTTTAATAAATCGATTCCGCATATTCTGATTGAACCTGATGTTGGCGGAATAATGCCCCCCAGCATTTTGATGGTGGTTGTCTTTCCAGCGCCATTGGGGCCGATAAACCCAAACACTTCACCTCTTTTAACATGAAGGTTCAGGTTGTCCACTGCAGAAAAATTACCGTATTTTCTTGATAGGTTTTCCAGTTTAATCATAGGAATAATCAATAACCTCAATATGAATTTTATCAATAGTGCCCATAATATCAGACTGGATGTTTTCCAGGCCTGATGAAAGCCTTATATGCGTTACGTCGGCAGGCAAAGTGCCAAACGTTGCATCTGCTGTAATCCATTGACCGAGAAACAAATTGTTCCATGCATGATAGTAAAAACGACCTTTCATATAAACCAATCCGGCCTCAACTTTTGCAGGTATTCCTGCTGCCCGGGCAAGTGCCGCGGTCAGCACCGCATGTTCATTGCAATCGCCCTGACGGTTTCGTAACGTTGAAAGTGCATCAGGAACAGATAGAACCGGACGTTTTTCAATATTTTCCTTTGCCCAGCCAACTATTTTTTTAGCTTTAACCAGCAGGTTGTCATCAGGTGCTGTGATCATTTGAGCCTGCTTTTTAATCTCAGGATGATCGGATTCGATAAATGTCGAAGGGGCCAAAAATGCTTTCATGGATTCCTGAATTTCCATGGGTGTGACAACATTTGCAAGGTCTGTAAGATCCTCCCGGCGTATGGTCAGCATGTTTTTTTCAAGGTGCTGCCGATTGCCGGAAATATTCTTTTCATTCAACTCTATCCCGCTGATGTTCACTTTAATCATTACAAGTCTTCCCGGATCATCAAACCTGACATTTGAAGCAACAGATGCGATCTCAGTCAAATCGCTGCTTGATTCGATGGGAAGGCCGAAAAGGGCGTCCTTCCTTGTTGTCTTTTCAAGCTTAAGGCCCAGCATACCCTGTTCCCTGAGTATATCTCCGCCCTCACCAATCCATGCATACTGGCTTGTCCCCATGTACTTTATTTCAACTTTGGTTGCCGGCTTGATCAGGCCCATATTGGTTATGTCTTCTTTTCCGACAATCATAATGTTTACCGGTTCAACATTCATGGATGCGGGGCTAAAAACATGAATCTTGATGCTGTCGCCTGGACCCATTCCCCGGTCTACAATCGTATGGATGATTCCTGAAGCGAGAAACGGTTTCTTGTCAACCCTGATGTCAAGCTGCTTCTGATCCGTCTTTATTGAAATTGTTTTGTCCGATACCTTTCCATGAGCGGCAAACTGAAATCTGCCTGAGCTGATGCTAAAATCAAAAGTCGACAGAGTGAGATCAGGGTTCAAACGACCTGTTGTCTTGAGCATTAAATCGTTTGAGAAGCCGATTGTGTTAATTCGCATAAACAAATCTTCTTTTATTAAATACCCGTTTTCTTCTTTTAAAAGGCGGGTATGTGAAAATCCGATTTTGCGGTCGTTCTGCCAGACATTCATCCAGGTCTCTTTTTCAGGCAAATCGCTGAACCGGGCAACGTTTCCTTTCTTTGACTCAAAATAGAAGTTTTCAAAAAGACCGGCCCTGAAAGAAAAAAGCAATCCAAAAAGAAGACTAAAAACAACGAAAAAAATATGGATTGTTTTCAATTTGCAGCCTTTTATACGATTCTTTTAAACGCTTTTTCAAGTTGTTTGAACGACCATTTGACCCTGATCGGCCGTCCATGGGGACAGTTGGATCGGTTTTCACACTCATCGAGCTGACTCAGAAGTTCGTTCATTTCCTTTTCAGATAAAGGCTGATTTGCCCGAAGTGCGCCATGGCAGGCCATAAGTATCAGGCATTCATCCAGCGTATGCTCGAGGTCTTCTGAAAAACCGGTATCACCGACTTTTTCTAAAATTTCCATAATAAGCGGTTTGGCTTCCTTGTCTGCGATAAGTGCGGGAATTGATTTGACCACAAAGGTATTCCCGCCAAAAGGTTCTATTTCAAGCCCAAGCATTTTTAAGTCAGGTATCAATTTTTCAAGAAGGGCTGCGTCTTTAAAACCTGTTTCTATTGTTTCCGGAATAAGGAGATTTTGAACAGGCCGGTTGCCTGATAAAGACTTTTTTTTCATTTTTTCGAAAACAATTCTCTCATGGGCCGCATGCTGGTCAATCAGGACAATTCCGTCTTCAGACTCGCACACGATATACGTATCATGGATCTGCCCGATCACTTTCAGGATGTCAGGTTCTTGATGTTTCCATAGAGCCATCTGTGTTTCAGGCTGCTTCCGGGAAAGGATCTCTCCTTTTTGATGTTTAGCGCCTGCGCCATAATCCGAAAGCGTTTCCGCAACAGTCGAACCATTGTAACTTTGCAATTTATTTTCAGAATGTATGTCCTGAAACGCAACAGGTTTATCAAAAGATTTTTTGGATATTTTGACAGGCTGCTTTTGAGATCTGTCCCATGCATCAAAAACCGACTGCTTAAGGGCCTCATACAGGTTTTTATATTCAGCAAAGCGAACCTCATTCTTTGCCGGATGTACGTTAACATCAAGTCTATCAAAAGGAACTGTTATGAAAAGAACCGCAATCGGAAATCTTCCTTTCATAAGTCTTCCCCGATAACCTTCAAACAAAGCGTGCTGGAGGCCGCGATCTTTAATATATCGGCCATTGACATAAATATATATCTTCTGTGAAGTGCTGCGTGTTATTGCCGGAGAAGATATCCATCCTGTAAGGGAAAAGCGTTCGGCTGTTGATTCGAGCTTGATAAGATCTTTTCTAAGATCTCCTCCAAGAACAGCCAACGCCCTTTCAAGGGAAGATTCAACTACGGGCCAATTTTTAACGGTTTTGTTGTTATGAACCAATCTGAATTGAATCCCGGGTCTGCCGAGAGCAACTGCACTGACGGTTTCAGCCACATGCCCGGTTTCTGTTCCTGCTGATTTAAGAAATTTTCTCCTGGCAGGCGTACTATAAAAAAGCTGCTTTACGGTGATCATTGTGCCGACAGGCGCTCCGGTCTCGGACACATTTTTTATCCTGCCGCCTTCCACCAATATTTCTGTTGCAGCCTGAGATTCCATACTTCTTGTAATCATTGAAAACCGTGAAACCGATGCTATGCTGGGGAGTGCCTCTCCCCGGAAGCCGAGTGTTTTGATGGAGAAAAGATCATTTTCATCATGGATTTTGCTGGTAGCATACCGCTCGAGCGAAAGGAGGGCGTCATCGTGATTCATCCCGATACCATTATCCGATATTCTGATCAGAGAACGGCCGCCATTTTCAATTTCCACCATGATTTTTGTGCTTCCTGCATCAATGGCGTTTTCAATCAGTTCCTTAACAACTGATGCAGGGCGTTCAACAACTTCACCGGCAGCAATCTTGTTGGAAAGGATATCGGGAAGTATTCGGATTCTGGACACAATTACGGCTGCTTTGTCTGTTCTTTCATTAACCTTACCAGGTATTCTTCTTCATTCGGCGTTAAGTCGAATTTCACGCCTGCCTCGATTATTAGTTTGTCTGTTGTTTTGCCGGGATTGTACTGGCGTTCTTCTGATATCCACTTGACTGCTTTTCTTATTTGTTCGCCTTCGGGTTGAATGCTCATTTAGCGTTCCTTGTTTTATAGTCCGGGTTTAAAGACCGGGTTTTCTTTCATGAAACCGTGTTGCCTGTTCGAAATTAAAAGCTGTTTTAAAAATCACCTGTTCGTTAAAATGTTTTCCCATGATCTGAAGGCCGATGGGCAGGTTGTCTTTTGAAAAGCCGCATGGAACTGAAATGCCGGGAATCCCCGCAAGATTGGCAGAAAGAGTAAAGACATCGAGCATGTACATAGTCAGGGGATCATCTATTTTTTCTCCGATCTTAAATGCGGTTGTCGGTGATACCGGAGACAATATCACGTCGCATTTTTCAAACGCTTTCCTGAAATCGTCGGTGATCAGAGTACGCACCTGGGAAGCTTTGCCGTAATAGGCGTCATAATAACCTGCCGACAGGGCATAGGTTCCGATTATGATCCTTCTTTGTACTTCAGTACCGAAACCTTTGGACTTTGTGGTTCTGTACATATTGATGAGATCATCCTGGGACATATCCCTGAATCCATATTTTACACCGTCATAGCGTGCCAGGTTTGAACTTGCTTCCGAAGGCGCAATGACATAATAAGCCGCAACCGCATACTCGGTGTGCGGAAGCGATACTTCAACACATTCAATGCCAAGTTCCTCCAACTTTCTGACAGCATCCTGCACTGCATTGTAAACATCGGGATCAAGGCCTTCTTGGGAATTATATTCCTTTGGAATTCCAGCAACGACCCCCTTAAGCCCCTGTCTTAGTGACGCCGTGTAATCCGGAACATCTTCAGGCACGGATGTAGAATCTTTCGGGTCGTAGCCTGAAATAACATTCATCATTAAAGCACAGTCGGAAACATCTTTTGTAAGAGGCCCTATCTGATCCAGAGATGAGGCGAACGCAACAAGTCCGAACCTCGAGACCCTCCCATAAGTCGGCTTCATTCCGACTACTCCGCAAAATGAAGCTGGTTGACGGACCGAACCGCCCGTATCAGACCCGATGGATCCGAGACACATGTTGGACGCAACAGACGCAGCAGAACCGCCGCTTGAACCGCCCGGGATGCGTTCAAGGTTCCACGGGTTGCGGGTCACCTTAAAAGCTGAATTTTCGTTTGAAGATCCCATGGCAAACTCGTCCATGTTTGTTTTCCCTACAATTACTGCTCCAGCCTCCTTCAGCTTTTTTGCTACTGTTGCATCATATGGAGGATAAAAATTTTCAAGAATTTTCGAACCGCACGTGGTACGGAATCCCTTTGTGCAAATCAGATCTTTTACAGACAGGGGGATGCCGGTAAGCGGTCCTATGCAGCCTTTTGCAATATCCTTATCCGCCTTTTCAGCTGTTTTTAAAGCATCCTCCTCAAAAACAGAAATATATGCGCCCACTCTGTCGTCGACCTCAGCAATACGCTCCAATACAGATTGAGTCAGTTCCTTGGATGATACCTCTTTTGCCTTTAAAAGCGTGTGTGCTTTTACTATGCTAAGTTCATGCAGTTTCATACCTGATCACTCCCTGTTATCCGACAACTTTTGGCACAACAAAAGACCCATCTTCCTTTTCCGGTGCATTGGAAAGCGCTTTATCCCTGTCAAGGTGCTTTTCAACCCTGTCCTCCCGAAACGCATTGTTAAGAGAAATTGCATGGGAAGTCGTCGCGACACCAGATGTGTCGATTGTATTCAGCTTGTCAATATATTCGAGTATTTCTCCGATTTGTACGGCAAATTTATCCACAGACTCATCATCCAGTTCAAGGCGTGCCAGATTTGCCACATATATCACTTCGTCTTTTGTGATTTTCATATCATCTCCAGCAATATCATCTTTTGACCAACATTGCTCCCTTATGATCTTTTTTGATGTTTTTTAATACGGCAAGAGCCTTGGTTTTACTTTTCAAAGGCCCTATCCTCACCCTGTACCAGACTCCTTTACCCGGCAAACTGACAGCAATATAGTATGCGGAATATCCTTTGTTTTTAAGTTTTTTAACGAGCGCGTCAGCATGTTTTACTTCTTTTAACGAAGCTATCTGTAAGGCATATCCTCCTGAAACACTTACGGTTTCTTTCTTTTGGGCAGGCTTTGAAGGTTTTTTGTCCGCTCTTTTTTTTACGGTTTTGACAACCGGTTTCTTCTTTTTTGCTACGACTGCTTTTTTCTCAGCTTGGCTTTTCGGTAATTCGTCCGGGGCTATCAGTTCTCTGTGGAATGCAAAATCTTCTTTCTTCAGCAGCTCATCCGACCTGTTCTTGGTAATCGTTTTTTCTTTTTTTAACACTTCAGCTTTCAGTTCCGCAAAATCCTTCTGAAGCTTGTCAATGTCAAAGCGCACAGGAGATGTTCCGCGTCCCACCATTACGCCTAAAATAAATATCCAAACCAGAAGAAACATAAAGGCACATATCCATCCGACAGCCTGCCTTCGGGTCATCTGAACATACTGGTTTCCAGGGCGCTCTCGGGTTCCGCTGCTTTCTTTATCATTTTTTTTCATTTTTATTCATCGAAAAATTGTTTTTACCGAATCCTTAATAAAGCCAACTACATTTTTTCAGGTGCAGAAACACCCAGCAGTGCCAAGCCGTTTTTAATTACCTTTTTGACAGCCATCACAAGGTAAAGGCGTCCAAGTGTCAATTCTTTGTCATCTTCCAATACTCTGTGTTTATTGTAATAGGAATGAAATAGAGACGCAAGGCTCATCAGATAAAATGTAATGCGATGCGGTTCAAGGAATTTCGCGCTTTGCACAACCACTTCAGGATACCGCGCCATCTCTTTTATTAAATTAAACTCTTCGGGTTCCTGAAGCTTTGAAACCGCCTGGTCTTCCAACCCAATATCTGTCCACCCGATATCTGTTATGCCCTTTTCGTCCGCAGCTTTTCGTGCAATGCTCGATATCCTGGCATGAACATACTGAACATAATACACAGGGTTGTCATTGGTTTTCTGCTTTGCCAGTTCAAGGTCAAAATCAAGCGGGCTCTCGTAGTGCCTTGTAAGGAAAATAAATCTGGCAGCATCTGTCCCGACTTCCTCCAGTACGTCTTTTAATGTAACAAATTCGCCGGAACGTGTAGACATGGCGACAGGCTCTCCACCGCGCAAAAGATTGACAAGCTGTACAAGAATAACATTAAAATTCTCTGGGTTGTTTCCTGAAGCTTCAACACACGCCTTTATCCTTGGAATATACCCGTGATGGTCAGCCCCCCATACATCAATCACCCGCTGAAACCCGCGATTGAATTTATCCTTGTGGTACGCAATGTCAGATGCAAAATAAGTGGTCAAGCCGTTTTCCCTGACAACGACACGATCCTTTTCATCACCGAACGCAGATGTTTTAAACCAGTCTGCGCCGTCTTTTGAATATATTACACCCCGCTTTTTCAGTTCACTGAGCACAGCGTCCACCATGCCCGAATCAAACAATGACTGTTCGCTGTACCATTGATCAAAATTTACACCAAACAAATCAAGGTCTGCTCTTATACCTTCAATGATTTTTTTTGCCGCGAATCCGGCGCAGAAAGCAATAGCTTTTTCCTGATCCTCTTCAAGAAGGTCCCGGCCTTTCAGTTCAATTACTTCCCGGGCGAAATCACGGATATAATCGCCCTGGTAGCAGTCATCAGAAAAA